>MWJR01000337.1 GCA_002127415.1 Calditrichaeota bacterium AABM5.125.24 | reverse complement strand
GATACGCTCTTTGAGTCTGTAGCCAGCTATCCGGTGGACTTCAATGATGTCCGTGGTCAGGAACAAGCCAAGCGGGCCCTCGAGGTGGCTGCTGCCGGGGGGCATAACGTCCTGATGATAGGTCCACCAGGGTCGGGGAAGACCATGCTGGCCAAGCGGCTGCCGACCATACTGCCCAACCTGAGCCTCGAAGAGGCACTCGACACTACCAAGATCTATTCGGTGGCCGGTCGACTGCCTTCGAGGACACCGGTTTTGCCCGCCCGGCCCTTCCGCAGCCCTCATCACACGGTCTCCGATGCCGGACTGATCGGGGGGGGACAGATTCCACGTCCCGGCGAAGTCTCTCTGGCTCATAAAGGGGTGCTGTTCCTCGACGAGCTGCCCGAGTTCCGCAAGAATGTCCTCGAGGTTCTCAGGCAGCCGATGGAAGACGGGCAGGTGACCATCACCCGCTCCAAGATCTCGCTGACCTATCCGGCCAACTTCATCCTGGTGGCGGCGATGAACCCCTGTCCCTGCGGCTACTACGGACATCCGTCGCGGGAGTGCCGCTGCACCGCGGTCCAGGTTCAGAAGTATCTGAGCCATATATCAGGACCGCTTATCGACCGGATTGACATCCAGATAGAGGTTCCGGCGGTTGAATACAAGCATCTGACCGCTGAAACCGGTGGTGAATCATCGGCGACCACCCGACAGCGGGTCATCGAGTCGCGGCGTATTCAGGCTGAGCGGTTTCAACACGTGAAGCACCTGAATGTCAACGGTGATATGGGATCCCGTGAAATTCGCAAGTATTGCAGCATCGACAGCGAGGGCGACAAGCTGCTCAAGGCGGCTATGGACACTATGGGACTTTCAGCGCGAGCCTATGACCGCATTCTGAAGGTTTCCCGCACTATCGCTGACCTCGATAATTCGCTCAGCATCAAGCCCGCTCATCTGGCTGAGGCGATTCAATACAGAAATCTCGACCGGGAGTTGTGGAGTTAACTCCAGGATATGAACGACAGAACAGAAACAAACCGAGGTAATCATGCAAGAACTGAAAGGGAGCGAACTGAAAACGTGGCGTAAGAAGTTCAAGCTATCGCAGAAGAAACTGGCCGATATGGCCAATATCAGCCTGGCCACCATGCGTCAGATTGAAATCGGAAAGAGCAAACCGCAGAGTCGGACTATGCAGCGGCTTATTAATGCGGTCAAGGATGTCGAGAGCGCCCCAGCCGCAGCAGCTCCGAAGAAGGCGGCTGCACCTGTCCCCAAAGCTGCGGTCAAGGTTGCTAAAGGGGGGGCCAAGCCCGTCCATCGTGCCAAAGTCGGGGCCGCTGCTAAACCGGCAGCTCGCGGAAGACCGCGTGTGACTGCCAAGCCCGCCCGGGCGAAGGTCGCCCGCAAAGCCCCAGCCGCATCCGGACCGATCAAGATGACCAACCTCGACCTCGAATTGATCAACCGGATCCTCAATATGAGCGGCAAGGACAAACTGCAACTATTGCGGAAGTTAATGTAGAGCATCACACGGCATGTCCGGCGGCCGTGCCTCATTACCTCAATTTTCGCATTAGAAGAGACATATTTGCGCCTTAGTTCCATCCTGCAGATTGCAGGATGACTCTGGTCTAAATTTGCTTCAGCACAATTGAGGTATGCGCGTCCCTCCGGGTTACCTTTATGGCATCAAAGACCCGGGGAGTTATGCGCATATATGTGGAGAACTGATTTCTCTTCCGCTTGCCGAGCCTCGTCCACAGCAGTCGATAGTGAGATCGATGACCTGACTTGCCTCCGTTTGGGTGGTCAAGTCCAACCTGCCATCGGCTGAGACCGGCGCTGTTGTGGTAGTTTTATCTGCACGCAGCCGCCCGTCATCACTGTAAGAAAGAGATCAATGAATCTCAATCACCTGATCGAACAGGTGTCGGCCGAACGTGGTGTGGAGCTCGCCATACGCCACCATGGTGGGGAGGTGACATATGCCACCTTCCACGAGGCGGTCCGTCGGCTGGCACGAGGATTACACAAACTGGGGGTAGGTTACGGCGACCGCGTCGCCTTGATGCTGCCGAATCTGCCACAATACCCGATAGCCTTCTACGCCGCTCTCAGGTTGGGAGCAGTGGTCGTGCCAATCAATATGATGAGCAGGGGGCGCGAGATAGCCTGGTTGCTTGAGGATTCAGAGGCGAAGGTTCTGATCGCCTGGCACGGCCTCTGGGATGAGCTCGAACGACACATATCGGTCATCAGCTCCCTTAAACACGTCGTTTTACTGGGCGACCCCATCCCTCCGTCCGCCATCAACCTGACCCAACTCATTGCCAGCAACCAACCTCTGGCAGATATCGCTGATCTGGATGATGATGACCCGGCGGTCATTCAATATACCGCCGGCGTCACCGGCACCCCAAAGGGCGCTGAGCTGACCCACGGCAACATCTCCTCCAACGTGGGCGCCTGCCGGGATATTATGAAGGTCACGCCTCGCGATACCTTCCTGGCGGCGATGCCGCTGTTCCATCCGATAGGTCAGACCATGACCATGCACCTGGCACTCGCCACCGGCGCGGTCCTCGAGCTGCACACCAAATTTGAACCGGAATCAGTTGTCAGTTCGATACGGGCTGAAAACTGCACCCTGTTTGTCGGGGTTCCCTCGATCTTCCACATCCTGCTGGACTACTCAAGCGATGAGGATCCACCGCTGGAGAAGCCGCTCAGACTGTGCATATGCGGTGGTGGAAGTATTCCGGACGATGTATTAAAGCGGTTTGAGAGCCGTTTCGGCACCTATATCCTGGAATGCTATACCACCAGCGAGACCTCACCGGTCACATCCTTCAACCAGTGGCGCACCGGTCGGCGGGTCGGTTCGCTGGGCCACCCGGTCCCCGGGGTCGAGATGAAGGTGGCCGACGAACGGGGCAATGAGGTTTCGATCGGTGAGGTTGGGGAGATAATCGTCAAGGGGGTGAACGTAATGCGCGGCTACATCAACCGGCCGCGCCTCACCGCCGAGGTGCTCCGGGACGGATGGTTCCACACCAGCGATCTCGGCAAGATGGATATTAACGGCTTCTTTTACCTGGTTGACCGACTCGGCAACCGGATTATCAAAGGAGGCTTCTCAATATATCCTGCCGAGGTTGAAACAGTGCTCTGTGACCATCCCGACATTGCGGAAGTTGCAGTGGTAGGTATCCCCGATGAGGTGATGGGGGAGGAGGTCAAAGCCTGCGTGGTGTTGAAGCCCGATGCCACAGTTACAACGGAGCAACTTATAGAATATTGTCGAGAGAGAATGGCCTATTACAAGGTGCCGGCCCTCATCCGCTTCTACAAAGACCTGCCCCGCACATCAACCGGCAGGATTAACAGGGATGAACTGCGCGGCTGACCACCACCTGCATCAGTCCACCGACTGACGACCACGGTCACCGTCTGATAACCGAAATGGCCCAGATATATCGCACCGACGACCACGATACGGTTCTGCGAAAGTTCGCCGAACTGATCGAGAAGAACAACCCTGGCAAGTTCCAGATCTC
This sequence comes from Calditrichaeota bacterium AABM5.125.24, assembly GCA_002127415.1. GTDB lineage: Bacteria > Electryoneota > AABM5-125-24 > Hatepunaeales > Hatepunaeaceae > AABM5-125-24. The sequence goes on along the minus strand of MWJR01000337.1, from coordinate 6,418 downwards.
GACCGCCCTCGACGAAGGCGGTGACCGCGGTGACCGTGGCTCAGTCGAGATTGGCGGCGTTAAGCCGGACATCGTTCTGAAAAGTTCCGATGGCGATCAGATCCTGCTGGTCATCGAGGTTGAGACATCGAGCACAATCAGCCTTGTTCAGGCGAGTCAGCGGTGGAAACCCATATCCGCCGCCGCTCCCGCCTTTCAGGTGGTCGTGCCCAAGGGCAGCCTGAACAGCGTCCGTCGCCTCTGCCGAAGGCTTGAGATTAAGGCCCGTTTTCAGGAATATTAACTGATAACCGCATAATGAGCAATGGTCTCGGTTTTCGGTTATCGACCATTGACAATTGACTATCAAATGAGCGACTCAACATTTAGCCAGAATAAAAACCGGGACGAACTCCTATCCCGAATTAACACCCGTCAGGCGAAGATCGGCGTAATAGGACTTGGCTACGTTGGACTTCCGGTCGCAGTCGGCTTCGCGGGAACCGGGTATAATGTGGTCGGGATCGAGATCGACCCTGAAAAGGTAGCCCGGATCAACCGCGGCGAGAACTATATAAGCGATGTGGATTCGGACCTATTGCGGGAGTTGGTCGCGAGCGACCGTATCAGCGCCACCGATGATTTTTCCACTCTGGCAGGGGTGGATGTAGTCATCATATGCGTTCCGACCCCGCTGAACAAGACCGGCGACCCTGACTTCGCTTTCATCGCCAACGCACGTGACCGCATCCGGGAATATCTGCAAGTGCCGCAGCTTGTGATCCTGGAGAGCACCACCTATCCCGGCACAATCGACGAGCTCATCCTCCCCTGTCTGACCGAGGACGGTCTGCAGGTGGGGCGGGATTTCTTCCTGGCATTCTCTCCGGAGCGGATCGACCCAAGCAACCGGAACTACCACCTCAAAAACACCCCCAAGGTGGTTGGCGGGGTGACGAAGGCCTGCACCGATGTCGCTGCCGCCCTTTACGGTAAATTGGTGAACCATGTGGTGTCGGTCTCTTCCCCGGCCACCGCTGAAATGGTGAAACTGCTCGAGAACACCTTCCGTTCCATAAACATCGGCCTGGCCAACGAGGTCGCCATAATGTGCCGTATCCTGGGACTGGACGTATGGGAGGTGATCGAGGCGGCAGCCACCAAACCCTACGGATTTATGCCCTTTTACCCCGGACCAGGGCTGGGCGGTCACTGCATCCCGATCGACCCCTCGTATCTCTCCTGGAAGCTGCGGGCCCTGAAGTATCACACCCGCTTCATCGAGCTTGCCAATGAGATAAACACCGCTATGCCCGAATATGTGGTCAGACTGGCGATGCAGGCGCTGAATGAGGAGGGTAAGGCGTTAAAAAACTCGCAGGTTCTCCTGCTGGGCGTAGCATACAAGAGGAACATCGACGACACCCGCGAGTCACCGGCGCTGGATGTGATGGAATTGCTCATCAAATTCGGCGCCCGGATCACTTACCACGATCCATATATCCCGGTGGTTAAGTATGGCGAAGGTGACTTGGAGAGCGTGAAGTTGACGCCGGTCACCCTTGCCGAGCAGGATATTGTTATCATTCTTACCGATCACGACTCGGTGAACTATCAGGATGTATGCCGGCGTGCTCGCCTCATTCTCGATACCCGAAACGCCACCCGGGAGGTCAAGGACCCCTCGGCAAGAATAGTAAAGCTATAAAATCAGGAATCAGATATGTGCGGGATTATAGGTTATATTGGCCACCGCGAGGCGATCCCGGTGCTGCTGAACGGCCTCAAAAGGATGGAGTATCGCGGCTATGATTCGGCCGGCATAGCGCTGCTCCATAACGGCCGGCTTAATATGACCAAGGTTGCCGGAAAAATCGCCAGACTGACAGCACAGCTTGATGGACAGGAGCTGCCGGGGCAGATCGGACTCGGTCATACCAGATGGGCAACCCACGGTGAACCCACCCGGCTCAACGCACATCCTCACACCGACTGTTCAGGAAACATCGTCATCATACACAACGGCATTATCGAAAATTACCACACCCTGAAGACGGAGCTGACAGCCAAAGGTCATACCTTCCAGACCGACACCGATAGCGAGGTGCTGGCTCACCTGATAGAAGAGCTTTATGAGGGGGACATCGAGCACGCAGTCCGGCTCGCGCTTTCGCAGGTAAAGGGAGCTTACGGTCTGGTGGTGCTGACCGGCTATGAACCGGACAGGTTGATAGCGGCGCGTCTCGGCAGTCCGCTCATCATCGGACTCGGGGAGGGGGAGAACTTCATCGCCTCGGACCTGGCGGCAATGGTTGACTACACCCACAACGTGATATTCCTCGACGATGGCGAGATGGCAGTCGTGACCCGCGATAAGGTGACCAACACCAGGCTCAACCGTCAGGTCGTCGATAAGAAGGTGGAACATGTATTCTTTAACATCGAGGAGATAGAGAAGGACAAATATCCGCACTTTATGTTGAAGGAGATTTTCGAACAACCGGACTCGATAAGGAACGCAATGCGGGGCAGACTCATCGAAGCCGAGGGCGATGCCCGGTTGGGAGGGCTTCTTAACTTTCAGGACCATCTCGAGACCGTGAAGCGGTTCATCATCCTCGGCTGTGGCACCTCATGGCACGCGGGGATGATCGGCGAGTATCTGATCGAGGAGCTGGCAGGCATCCCGGTTGAGGTGGAGTATGCTTCCGAGTTTCGCTATCGTAATCCCATCATCGAACCGGGAACCATCGTGCTGACCATCAGCCAATCCGGAGAGACCATAGATTCACTGGCGGCGATGCGAGAGGCAAAAGAACGCGGCGCTACGGTGCTGGGCATCTGCAATGTGGTCGGCTCGACCATCGCCCGGGAATCAGACGGCGGGGTCTATATCCACGCCGGCCCTGAGATCGGCGTCGCTTCGACCAAGGCGTTCACAGCTCAGGTGACCGTATTGAACCTGCTGGCCCTGAAGCTCGGACGTCAACGCAGGTTAACACTGGAGAGGGGACAGCAACTGGTCGCCGAGTTGCACAGGCTGCCCGATAAGGTTCGAGCCGTCCTGGACCGTGCGGAGGGTATCAGGGAACTGGCAGAGAAGCTGGTCGATAAACCGAACTTCCTCTATCTCAGCCGCGGCATCAACTTCCCGGTGGCGCTTGAGGGGGCGCTGAAGCTCAAGGAGATCTCCTACATCCACGCCGAGGGCTATCCGGCCGCCGAAATGAAGCACGGCCCCATCGCCCTAATCGACGAGAATATGCCGGTGGTCTTCATCGCGGTCAACGGCCATACCTACGAGAAGGTCATCTCCAACATCGAGGAGGTGCGGGCTCGCAAGGGGAACATCATCGCTGTCGTCACCGAGGGGGACGAGGTGATCCGACGCTACGCCCATTATGTGATCGAAATCCCGCCTACAGACCCGTTCCTGTTCCCCATCTTGGCTGTCATCCCCCTGCAGCTTCTGGCTTATTATATCGCGACACTGCGCGGTTGCGACGTTGACCAGCCCAGGAACCTGGCCAAGAGTGTGACTGTGGAGTAGGAGTCCCGGATTGAATTAGTAACGTAGTGATTTTTGAATCTGTAGGTGTATTAATAAAGGAAGTTCACTAACTCATTATTTTTTGAAACTTTGTATATGACAGCTGTTTGCAGGTCTTCTTCATGGCACATAAACTAGAGAGATACGCTGAGCGATAGTTAACCCTACAGTATGGGAGAATGATTGAATTATGCAGAAAAGGAGATAAATACTTGACATTTGATACCACATATAGTATCATATACTCGTAATTCTTTTACACTATGGCCGCCGCCCGTAACGAATCCGAAAAAGAAACACTTCGCATCTTCAGGAAATGGGGACTCCCACTAGAACGTGACAGTCGACCTGAATATCAGTTTGGGGATTTATTAAGACTGCTGAACCATTACGATTTTCAATTAGAGAGCGAACGCAAGTCCGGAAGCCATTATAACGTCGTTTACCATCTGGATCTTGTCGGGCACTCCCTCGCTCCTGCTGGTAGAGTCACAATACCTTTGGTTCACGGAAAGAAAAAGGCAACGGTCAAGAGATACACAGTTCAACGCTTTATCCCCCTCATCACATATTTGCGTCAGATAGGAGATTACGACCGTGAAGAAGAAACCTCTTAACTACTATCTCCGTCTGGTTTACCCCTTCGTCGCCATAAGGAAAGGCAACAACTGGGAGGTTTGGCATTCCGAGTTCGGCCGTTGCGCTATTAGTGGCCATGGCAGGACCTTGAATGCTGCCATTCGTATGCTGTATAAAGAACGAAGATTCTTCATACGGCATCTTTATGAGCACGACGTGCCCATTCCCGAACCTGAAGCCGACCTGTTTGAAAAATACAGCGGGCAGTTCGTGCTACGCGTCCCGAAAGAGCTGCACGCTCGATTGGCAAGAGATGCAAAATCCAACGACGTAAGTATGAACGCCTACATCACATACCTCCTAGCCCTGAATAAAGGAACGATGGTTAATCATTCATTGATTGATGATTTGAAGAAACACTCTCAATCTGAAGTTAGTCCGTCTCCAGTCGAGAATACTCGAATTTGGTCCGAAACCAAATCTAGCATTGTGCGTCATGTGGTCGTTCACATCAATCAGAGTGAGATTGAATTCCCACGCGAAGGCCACACATCACAACAGGTAAATAATATACCTATCACTGTGGAAAATGCTGTCGCTAATGCAGCTTGAGAGGTGCCGGCTAACCTCTCTGCATATTGATACCCACCGGGAACCACCACCCGATAGTCCATTGGATCAACCCGAGGAACCTCAGATAGCCGTTCGGTTCACGCATAAGAAGCACGCTGAGGAACCCAAGGTCTGGCTGAGTTTGGATGTTGAATATATCCTTCCAAATCTCGGTATGGGTTCAATCCAAAAAGTTGCCGCCGTTGTGGAAGGAATTTTTGTCTTTCGCAAAGGCACGCCAGAGGAAGTGATAGCTCAGTATTATCCCGCCGTATGCTTGGCTAATCTCTACGGAATGATGCGAGGTTTAATTGCCCAATCCACAGGTTGCTCAGCTTCTGGAGCGGTCTATCTTCCCATTGTGAACATGGTCGAAGTCGTCAGCGAAGCCCAACCTGAAGAAACGACTATTTTCAGCACACCACAAAATTTGCCTTCAAAGAGCAATAAGGCTAAGAAGTCCCGACGCCATTCGGCGAAAGAGACTTGAAATATACAGATTCAATTGATAATATCTGAATAATCCTCCATCCATGTGGACAATCAACGAACAAAGTGATTGCCTCGGGCTGATAAATCCTGTAGTGCGAAAGTTATACTGGCAGACGCCCTCGTCTGCCAGTAACGTTTATACCGCGAGGTCAAGTGACTGTTCACATTTTTGACATAGCCTCCGGCGTCCGTGTAGGCGAAGGCACACCGCTGCTAATCGCCGGTCCCTGCGTGATAGAGGGCGAGGATATGACCCTGCGGCATGCCGAACGGATCGCCAGTGTGGCGAGAGAGGTCGGTATGCCTTTTGTCTTTAAGTCCTCCTACGACAAAGCCAACCGGACCTCGCTGAAGTCGTATCGCGGGCCGGGGCTGGATGAAGGCCTCCGGATCCTGGCACGGGTGAAGAGCGAGCTCGGAGTGCCGGTTCTCACCGATGCCCACTCGACCGAAGAGATGGCCGTAGCGGGTCAGGTGGTGGACGTGGTGCAGGTGCCGGCGTTTCTCTGCCGCCAGACCGACCTACTGACAGCCGCGGCTCGCACCGGCCGGACCGTCAACGTCAAGAAGGGACAGTTCCTGGCCCCTGAGGATGTCCGCCATATTATCGACAAGGTTAAGGGCGCAGGTGGTGAGCGGCTGATGATAACTGAACGGGGCACGAGCTTCGGCTACCACCGGCTGGTGGTGGATTTCACCGGACTGGTCAGGATGCGTCAGTTCGGGCTACCGGTAATATTCGATGCCACCCATTCGGTGCAGGTGCCCGGTGGATTAGGAGATCGCTCGGGCGGCGAGCGGCTCTACTCACCCTACCTTGCCCGAGCCGCGGCCGCGGTCGGCGTGGACGGTCTCTTCCTCGAGGTGCACGAAGCGCCCGACACCGCCCTCTCCGACGGCCCCAATATGATTGAATTAAGTAAGCTCAAGACAGTTCTCGAGCGCTTCCTCGAGATATCTGCGCTCGGTGGCAGGCGAGGATGACAGTGGGACGAATCGACCTTCACACCCATTCCGATTTCTCAGACGGCGATCTTGCGCCGCGCGATCTGGTCCGAACAGCTGCCCGGATGGGGCTGGTTGCGCTCTCCATCACTGACCACGACACCCTCGACGGCACAGACCAGGCCCTGGCGGCGGGGGAGGAGTTCTCGATCGGGGTCATCCCCGGCGTGGAGCTCAGCGTCGACCACGAGGACGGCTCCC
>MWJR01000077.1 GCA_002127415.1 Calditrichaeota bacterium AABM5.125.24 | reverse complement strand
TCTTAGGATCGAGCCAAAGCGGATACATCGTGTAGGTTATGGATTCTCTCTATTTCAATCCCAGGATACAACGGTAACGCGGTGGTTCGCATTCTTCCTGTCGATGAACTGGGAATTTACACAGATTTATGGACGCAACCCAGGCAGATAAATAACTAATGATCTCACCAAGCAGGCATTACTTTCTAAGGGAGGGAAAAATGATCAGTAAAACAGCCTCAGCCGTCATAGTTGCTTTACTCATTTTAAGTGGAGCTCTGATTGGTCAAGAATCCATCGACCAACTACTCTGGGGTGATGATATTTATATTACGACAGCTTCAAAAACGCAGGAGCATGCTTCCGACGCCCCGGCAGCAGTTATCATTATTACTGAAGAGATGATAAAAGAGAGGGGATACAGGGACCTGAAGGATATATTCAGCGACCTTCCTGGCTTTGATATCAGCACGAATATATACGGCGAGTTTTCCACTCTCATCGCCCAGCGCGGTATTGGCGGTAACAACAAGATTGTGCTGCTGCTTAACGGCACTCGGATCACATCACCTTCCGGCAAACAGTTCCAATTCGGCAATAATGTGCCTGTCTGGAACCTGAAGAAGATCGAGATTGTCTATGGTCCCGCTTCTGCTCTTTATGGTGCTGATGCCTTCAGTGTCGTGAATATGATCACCAAGGATGCTGAAGACGAAGAGGAGATCCATGTTGACTTAGTGGCAGGACAGGATAATACATTTGATGTCTACATGAGCGTCAACAGGAGACTATCGGAAGATATATCCCTCAATGTCTTCGCACGGAAATACAAGTCGGATGGACCTGACCTTTCAGACGAATATCCTGAGCTTTCATCGGAGTATAGCGGGATAAAGCATTATGGTTACAACGATCCAACAGATGATATGAATTTGTTCGTCAATGCTGAAATCAGGGATTTCTCAATTCTTTTCCATTACAGCGATTACAATGAACAACTATCCAAAGCTCTGGAGCCGCAGGATCATTATATGTATTCCGACGATGCATACTGGGGGCACAGTCTCTGGCAGTTGGCGCTGAAGCATAAGCATACAAGGAATAAATTATCCATAAAGACGGATGCAACATACAGCCAATTTGAAATTGACCCGGAAATGAACTGGGTCTATTTTGCAGATTACATGCCGGATAATAAGTTGAAGGTCCATCAGTATGGTATTATGGAGAAATACAATCTCGAGACGCAGTTTGACTATGATCTGACCGGCGATCTTAATGCCATAGCCGGACTTTCGCACTCTGAACTTATGGGTATGCCTACGGGTGATAAAACGGGCGACCCGTTCGATACCGAAGGTCCGCTAAGATTGAACAATTTCTATAATGATTTATACCCACAAAATGCTATCCGCGAAACGGAACACGCGGCGTATTTACAGCTTCGGTATCGGTTCTCCGACGAACTGAACTTTGTGGGTGGGTTCAGATACGATTATAACTCCAAATACAAAGAAACCAATAACCCGCGTGTCGGTGCTATCTTCAGGAAAGATGATACTACCTTAAAGCTGCTTTTCGGAGGCGCATACATAGCCCCCGGTCTTTTCCACCGATATGAGACCTGGTTTACCGAGGAATACGGGCATATCCAGAACCTTGACCTGAAACCGGAAAAACTGAAGACAGTCGAGGTCAACTGGACGCAAAATTTCTCTGAGAAGCTCAAGACTTCAATTGGCATATATTACAACGATGTGAAGGATTTAATCGTCAGAAAGAGCTACGGTCCCATAGAATTCCGACCCGATTGGTATGCAGATGGTGGCTGGGTTGATGCTAACGGCGACAGCTCAGTCTGGGTTGAATGGAGTACCAATTTCGGCAAATTGACCTCCTATGGTGTGGACGTTCCTGTTTATTATCTGTTTTCGCCCGACCTTAAGATATTTGCCTCATATTCGTTTCTGGACGGTGAGATTACAGATCCTGAAACCGGGGATAAATCTGATATCTTCAAGACATCACAGCATAAGATTTCCGGCGGCTTGACTTACATTCTGTTTGATAAACTATACATCACGCCCCGCTTCCGCTGGGCAAGCGAAATTGTCACTCGTCAGGAAAACTCCATTTACAAAGGTGACCGGATGCCGGGTTATGATTTGTTTTTTCTGAATCTTCATTACAAGGATGTTATCGACAATCTTGATGCACATCTGTCAATCAATAATCTGCTGAACAAGAGCTACTATACTGCAGGTGTTGCCACGGAAGGCAGCAACACGTATCTTCCAAGGGTTCCGCAAAATCTGATGACCATCACCGGTGGTGTAAGCTATCGCTTTTAATCCATGAGATTGGAAATGACAATTTGGACTAAGAAGAACAGATTGCTGATTACAGCTTGTCTATTATTTTCGGCTTTTTGTGTATATGCCCAGAATGTTGCTATTGTTCTAAGTGGCGACTATTCTGATTTTAGGAAGGCAAGGAATGGGATTATCAATACATTTATTGCCGAATATCCTGATGCCAATATCAGTGAATATTATTATAGGGATAAAGACCGTGAAAAGCTATTTTCCAGTATAGTATCAATTGACCCTATCCTGATTTTTACCATCGGAAATTCGGCAACACTTTTCGCCAAGAAAGACCTCTCAAAATTCCCGATTGTTTTTTCAATGGTTTATTCGCCTGAAAAGTACGGCATTGCAGGCTCTGGCGGGGAATTAGATACAAATATTGCAGGTGTCGCAGTTGATGTCGATAAGGGAATAATCATGAAACACCTTTTAGATATATTTGGTGAAAATTTGACAATTGAGGCAGTTTATTCAGAACAATCGTTCTTTGATGTCAAGTCTATCGAGGAAAAAGCCGAGAGAAAAAACATCACTTTTATTTCTTACCTTGTGCCTCAGGCTGTCGTATTAAATAAAGTTCTGAAGAAGGTTAAGAAAAAATCTATATTCTGGATTTTACCCGATCCGATGATCTACACATCTGCGACGTTACGTGAAACCATGGAAACGCTTAATCGTAGTGGTGCTATAATCCTGGCACCTACGATTAAATTCTTGCGGATGAATACCGGCGCTCACGTAGCTATATCGATCGATCCGGAGGAAAATGGGATGCAGGCTGGGCGTTTAGGTATTCAATTGATGACATCTCCACAAGGTGTTTCTCGATTTTCCGGTCCTGAAAAGTATCGCATATTCGTGAAAAAGGGAACGACTGTTCGAGATACAACCGATATAATTTGGGTCGAGTGAACATCATGATCAGGCGAATAAAAGACAAGGTAGGAAAATCGATTCTATATAAGATGTATATCTCTTTCGTAACCTTCTTGTTTCTTATCATTGGAGTTATCCTTGTATTGAACTATAATACCTCCCGGAAAACCATACTCCAATTCTACAAGGATCAGGGACAGGATATTATTATAAGCGCCGCGTCTAATGTCATCGAAAGGCTTGGTGTTTCAGATATGGACAGCATTCCCGTTTCAACTGATATATTGAATAATCCGAATTTTCAGCTTCAGTTGTTGGATTTATTGTCAAAGGTATCCATCATAAGCAACGTCACCGGCATGGCTTTTTTAGACTCTGATTTCAACATAGTCCTTAGCGCTGGAGAGGGGATTGACGCAAATCTTAAAGCCAAGGTCTCACACAGGCCACGAATTGAGGGAGATGTATTAAAGATAGCGGATATGCGGAACCTTCTATTTATGGAACCGATGGAATTCACCCTTGAAATTGCGGAAGAAGAACTTCTGTTTCAAACCGATGAGGAACTGCAACCCTCAGGAACTGTGATAACTATCGGATATACAGTCTTACTCATGTCTCTGGAAGACTTTAATCGGAGAATAGCGTCAATAGTTAAAATGACGTTTATTATCGGCGTGGGGATGTTATTTATTTCCATATTTCTCATAACACTGATTTTAGGGAGATTTACAAAACCGGTTCGTGAAATAATAAATGCCACACTTCAGATTGCAAAAGGTGATTATAGGGTTCGACTCGGTTTTAGAGGAGGAGACGAATTTGGGCAAATTGCAAATTCAATTGATCTGATGGTCAAGGATTTAGAATTGAATGTTGATGAACTTGCCTCGCAGAAGGAATATACTGAAAATATAGTTACTACAATACCCAGTGGATTAATTGTAATGAAATATGTGTCCGAGAAGTCCGATCTGATAAAAGTAGAGACTTTCAACGCGGCATGGCAAAAGATGGACCCGGAAGGAACCATCCTTCCAACCTTGTTACCCATGATTAAGGAAAATATAGGAAAAACTGTTGAAACGGTTGATAGGCGGACGGAATTCGAGCAGAAATATGACAATTCATTTTATTATTTCAGGATTCGCCGGATTAAGAGCCTACGGAAGGATGAGGCTCTGATGCTCTTAATTGTGGATGATATTACCGAGCGCAAAACCGCAGAGGTTGCGCTGCAAGAGGCGCACGACCAGTTGGAGTCGCGAGTGAAGGAACGCACCGGAGAACTGATAAACGCTATTGAACGGCTACATCAGGAAATTGGCGAGCGCAAGATTGCAGAGGAGGCACTGATTGAGAGTAAAGAACGTTTTAGAACCCTCGTCGAAAATATACAGACAGCTGTTTATCGAACGACTCCTGATGGCAAAATCGTAGACGCAAATCCCGCGTTTATCAAAATGTTCGGTTATAATTCCTTTGATAAGTTATCTACCCTAAACATCGAAGATACTTATGGCCCAGGTTATTCTCGAAGAGAGTTCCGCGAACTTGTTGAGAGCAACGGTGAGATCAGAGACCTTGAGACAACCTTACGAAAAAGTGACGGCACTATGATGATAGTTCGTGAACGTGCGAAGGCTATATTGGATGGAAATGGCGAGATCTTATATTATGAAGGCACAATTGATGACATCACCGAGCGAAAGAGAGCCGAGGAAGCAATACTGGAAAGCGAGGAGAGGTTCAGAGCCATTGCCAGCACAGCAAAAGACGCAATTATTGTAATGGATAGCAAAGGATGTGTTTCGTATTGGAACCCCGCAGCAGAATTAATATTCGGATACTCAAGACAGGAGGCAATTGGCAGACAGATGTATAAATCGATTGCCCAGGAAGAATATTTTAAGGCTTATCTGAAGATGTTTGCTGCAGTTGTTAAAACTGGTGAGAGGAGAGCTGTTGGAAGGATTTTAGAAAGAGACGCTATCAGAAAAGATGGGAAAGAGTTTCCAGTTGAGATTTCCGTTTCAGGTGTTCACATTAAAGGACAATTGCACTTTGTGGAAATAATAAGAGATGTTTCCGAAAGGAAGCAGATCGAGGTTCAATTGAGACAGTCTCAGAAGATGGAAGCTATCGGTTCGCTGGCTGCTGGCATCGCCCATGAAATTAACACACCAGCCCAGTATGTAGGCGGCAACCTTGAATTTCTTGAGGATGCTTTTAATAGGTTAAACGCTATCATGGAAAACTACAATCGCATTGTTGAGGCTGTAAAAACAGATAGTGTTACACCGACATTGGTTGTTGAAACGGAGGCAACTTCGAAAGATATGAACATTGAATTTATAAAGGAGGAGATCCCCTCAGCGATCCAGGAGGCCAAGGAAGGCATTGCCAGATTAACCAAAATAGTCTCGGCTATGAAGGATCTCGCCCACCCGGGGGAAGGAAAAAAATCGGACATCGACATCAATAAGGCTATTGAGAGTACTATCACGGTATCCAGAAACGAATGGAAATATGTTGCCGATATGCAAACAGACTTCGACCCGGATTTACCGCCAGTGCCTTGCCTTCCAGGCGAATTCAGTCAGGCCATACTCAATATTATCGTTAATGCTGCACACGCCATCGATGATATGGTCAGCAAAGGAGAGGGAATTAAAGGCACTATCACTATCAGCACCCGTAGGAATGGGGATTGGATAGAAATACGCATCAGCGATACGGGAAGCGGTATTCCGGAAAAGATCAGGTTAAGGATCTTTGATCCCTTTTTTACCACCAGAGAGGTCGGCAAGGGGACAGGCCAGGGACTGGCCATAGCCCATTCAGCCATTGTAGACAAGAATAATGGGACCATAACCTTCGAAACGGAGGTGGACAAAGGAACCACTTTTATAATCCGCCTGCCGCTCGAGGATGAGGATAGAGAATCTGACGAGGCCATCGAAGAGAATAGTGCTTATTAAACTTGATGTGAGAAAAATCGATGATTGAAGTATAAATGGGGATGACTGTTGAAGCCTAAAAAAAAGTGTATCCTCTTCGTCGATGATGAGAGAAACATATTAAACAGCCTCCGGCGTATGTTATTCCCTATGCAGAAGGAATGGGAAATGGCATTCGCTGCCAGCGGACAGGAAGCGTTAAAGCTTCTGGATAATAAGGTCTTCGATGTAATTGTATCCGACCTGCGCATGCCGGAGATGGACGGGTTCCAGCTGTTGACTGAGGTGAGAGAACGTTATCCTCACGTTATACGTGTAGCGTTCTCCGCTCAAACTGACCAGGAATACACCCTGCGCTCCTTAGGACCGATTCATCAATATTTATCTAAGCCCCTTAATCATAATGACATGAGAAATGCAATCAAACGTGTATGTTCTCTTCATGACCTGCTGTCCAATTCAAGACTGCGAAATCTAGTGTCGCGGTTGGAATCACTGCCAAGTCCTACAACTTTATTCCACAGGCTCGTTAAAGAGCTGGAATCACCTGAACCTTCATTAAAGAATATATCGAAGATCATTGCTGAAGATCAGGGGATGACGACCAAAATACTACAGTTTGTAAATTCTGCCTTTTTCGGGCTACCACGTCGGATAACTCGTCCAGAAATGGCGGTGAACCTGATTGGCATAAACGTCATTACTGCCCTGGCTCTCACTATTCACATCTTCCGACAAATAAACCAGGGAAAACTGGCCGGATTTTCACTCGACCGCCTCTGGCAACACAGCAAGGGAACAAGCATCATTGCCAGGAGTATTATCTCCATCGAAACAGACGATAAAAACCTGGCGGATAGAGCGTCTACCTCCGGCCTCTTGCATGACATAGGAAGATTAATCCTAATTGACAACCTGCCGAAACAATATTCGGAGGCCTTGGCTCTTGCTTCAAGTGAGGAGATACCTGTATTTGAAGCTGAACGGGAGATTTTTAATTCCACGCACGCTGAGGTCGGTGCTTATCTCTTAGGTCTCTGGGGATTGGACGATTTAATCGTTGAAGCTGTCGCATATCATCACTGGCCAGGGCAGTGCTCCGCGAAGAATTTCAGTGCCTTGACGGCCGTCCATGTTGCCAACCTGATTGAGCATTCTAACACAGCTGAAAATAGGGATGATATAATAGCACAAATTGATATGAAATATCTGAGCGAGCTGGGGTTGGAGAATCGGCTGCCAGAGTGGCAGCGAGTTTGCTGTAGTATAAATACGGAGGAGAGTGACAATGAGCGATAAGGTCTTGTTCGTTGACGATGAAGTCAATGTTCTGAACACATTCAGACGTCAATTAATGGACAGGTTTGAGGTTTATACCGCGCAAGGCGGTGCCGAAGGACTTGAAACGATAAATATACACGGCCCTTTTGCCGTGATTATTTCCGACCTGCGCATGCCTATCATGGATGGGACTCGGTTCCTCGCGGAGGTTAAAAAGCGGGTTCCTGACAGCGTCCGTGTTATCCTCACAGGCCACGCAGATCTTGAAGCTGCCATAGATACCGTCAATAAAGGGCACATCTTCCGTTTCTTGACTAAGCCCTGTTCCCAGGATGTTCTGATCCAGACGATTAATGCGAGTATCGATCTTTATCGATTGATTACTGCTGAACGGGAGCTCCTTGACAAAACACTCAGCGGCAGCGTTAAAGTCTTAACGGAGGTTCTCGGTCTCGTTAATCCAACCGCTTTCGGTCGCGCTTTACGCATCGAGCGATACGTCAAACAAATGGTTGAACGGTTGAACCTCGAACAAAAATGGCAATTTAATCTTGCCGCAATGCTCTCCCTGATAGGCTGTGTTACTCTGGATCCGGATACGTTGGATAAATATTATGCGGATGTGCCACTTTCAAAGGAAGAAAAGGAAGTATTCGACGCACATCCGACTGTGGGTCGTAACCTGTTATCTCATATACCACGTCTGGGAATTGTAGCTCGGATGATAGAAGCCCAAGGACAACCCTTCAATCGCCGGATGACCGGCGATAATTTCGAGGGCGAGGACCCTATTGCTCTTGGAGGTCACCTATTGAAAGTAGCTACGGAGTTCGATCAACAAATTCTGCATGGTAAATCGGTAGAAGTGGCCCTAAAAACACTATCTCAACAGCCTGGGGAATATTGTCCTGAAGTGGTTGCGATTTTGGAAAATCTCGACGTCTATCCTGTCGATAAGATTGAAAAAACTGTGAAAGTAAAGGATCTGAATACCACCATGACTCTGGACGATGATATCAGGGCAAAGAATGGGATGCTTATCGCAGTCAGAGGTCAGGAGGTCACTTATACAATGTTGCAGCGACTACGTGCCTTCGCGAGGAGCGTGGGAGTTGTTGAGCCGTTTCGTGTAGTGATAGAAAGCCCCACCATCACATAGTCGTCCTGGTAGGCGACATTTGATTCTTTAGCTCATAACAGCGCGCCAATGCAGGAACTCCACCGATTGCCACAATAATTAATTGCTTACCCCTACATACTACGGCTGAAATAATAACTTGCCATAATGAGGAGTCGCTAATGAACATTTATTTCAATTCCAGTTGTAGAATTTGGTGACCATCTATATCTTCCAATCCCTTCTGGTTATCACCCGTCTTCATTACTATAGGAAGCGGGGTATGCACACCTTGCACGATTTCACCCAGAATCAACCCAAAATGCAGAAGACCGGTCAAAATGGCTTGACCGGTCTTCTTTATCACCTGTAGCGGGGGCACACTTTCAGGATGTAAAGAAGACATTCATCACTTTGTGTGTCCCAATCTCTCAACACCAATATAATCTTTAAGTAGAAGTAACGCAAGTCTGCCTCATCAATCAGCTGGCAAGGTCGTGGGTTGTAAACGGGTGGAAAAACCCTGCTCATGGCGAGCTGAGATTACAATGGAGAGATAGTCGTGGGTTTGAAGCGGGTGGTAAATTCTCCATTGTCACATCACGCCCAGTATCCAACCTTCTATCGATGCTTGCGGTTGCTGGGGCACAGACAGTTCAGGATGGAAGTACTGCCCAATGTCGCCACAGGCGTCAGCCCGACGTAGCCACTCGGCCACCGCGTATGCGTCGTGTTGGTTGGCAGTTCGTCCTGCTCTTGGAAAGCCAGCACTCCAAAGTCTTGGGTAAACCTCCACCACAGCCGATCGTCCCGTTGGGACCTCCCATCCATCAAACGGCCAGAAATGAACCTTATCGTCGATCTTGTGACGAATAAATCGCAACCACGGAAGTCCGGCGTGAGTGGAATACGCGACAGTTCCCGGTCCTTCAAATTGGAAGACCGACCTCGCTCTGGCGCGAATCTCGTTTAGTCGTCGCCAATGAGGATCACCCAAGCGTGCAACGCCGTTACCGTGCGCCCCATCTCGCACGAAGCAGACATACATGTTTGTCTCATCCGTCGGCCAGTGTTCGTTGAAGTCATCAAGGAATGCCGGCCAATCGTACGTCAGATGATAGGCGTCAAAGTACTGCATGGGGAATGAGAAGCCATGGTCGATGCCGATTATGGTTGTTAGATGTTCTTCTAAGATGCCAACCAGCCATAGAGCGACCTCGCGTCGGGTCCAATATCGGCGCGGGCTTGGAGGAGGAGGAACTTCGGTTGCGACTTGTTCACCAGCAGCCATGAAGACCCGCAATCCCTGGAGACTTGAATCGAAGGTCTGTGCTCCTGAGTAATCGATACCAATGTAACGGCCGAATTGCAATGCATTAACCCTTTCAGAAT
>MWJR01000183.1 GCA_002127415.1 Calditrichaeota bacterium AABM5.125.24 | reverse complement strand
CATCTATGTTCCGGTCTTCGAGGTCTTCAGCCACCTGTCCCATAGACCCGGCAATCTCATCCAGGTCACCCAGCAGCTCCTTCATCCCGCGGGTGTCTTCGGCGAGCTGCTCAGCCTGCTCCTGCAGGGCTCGCTGCTGAGCCGCCAGCCTGGCGAAGCGTCCCTCGTCGCCGGGCATCATCTGCTCACCCTCCCCGCCCGGCAGGGGCATTGACTGCTGGTTGACACCCTGCTGGCTCCCTGCCATTTCGGCCAGCTGCTGCATCATCTCCTCAAAGCCGCTGGAGGATGAGGCGCCTTCGAGCTGCTCCAGGATGTTCAGAAGCTGTCTGGCGGAGCGGTTGATCTCGCCCAGGGCCCTCTTCTGCGGGGTGGCCACTGAGCGAGGGTTTCTGCCTGAGAAGCCGTCCAGGGCCCGCCCCAGTTCAGCCGAGGCCTTGCCGAGTGAAGCAGCAAGGTCCGGGGTTATGAAGAAGGTCTCGTGAGCAACCTCAAACAACCGTGAGGTGATGGCCTCCAGCGCCACCTGGAGGTCCACCTGCTGCCCGGCCAGAGAGCGGTATCGGGGCGACTGGGTGCCGAGGTGGATGCTGGTGGCGGCGAGCTCCTCCTGAGATGTGGAGACATATAGCAGCTCTTCGGCCAGGCGGCGCAGCTTGCGGGCCAGGTCGGCCCTGCGGCGCTCCTTCAGTTGATCGGCGGCGGTGGTGAGCCCCTGGGAGAGTTCTGCCAGGTCGCGGGCACTCTGTTCGCCGATTGAGCGTGCCTGGTCCAGGCGGCCTTCCGACAGCGTCTGGCTTGCCTGACGCATATCGGCAGGTATATCCTTTGCATTAAGGACATCAGCCAGGCTGTCGAGGTCTGCGGCCAGTTCCCGCTCACCGGACTGCTCCGCCAGCTCCTTGACTTCGAGCAGACTGTTTTCCAGCATCTCCATCGATCGCGCCAGAGCCTGTTGTTGAGTGGCCATCTCATCGGTCATACTGCTGTCGATCAGGTCGAGGATATCCTCCTGTCGATGGAGCAGCTCCCCGCTGCGCTTGACCAGTTCGTCCATCCGGCGCTCGAGCTGGAGCTGCCTCAGGATGTCCAGGCTTCGCTCGATGCTCTGCAGAAACTGTTCCCGGTTGAGGTCGAACTGTTCGAGTGCTCGTCTTAGCTGTTCGGGGTCCTGTGCCTCGATTGCGCGGCGCAGCTTCTCCATCGCCTCTCTCAGCTCGGGGGTGGCGACCTCGGCCAGCAGTTTCTGCAGTTCGCGGTATTTTTCGAGTGTTTCGGCGGCGGTCAGGTCGTGTTTTTCCAGTCGCTGAACCAGGTCGTCGAGACGCTCTGTCAGCTCCCCGACCTGGCGTTCGAGCTCGCCCTGTTTCTGCAGGGTCTGTTCCATCTGCCGGCGTCTGTCCCAGTCCTGTTCGGGATTGCGCTTCATCTCTTCGATGATTTCAGACACTCGCTCCCGCAGCTCCCTGGCCGTTTCCAGTGTCTGCTCAGCCTGCTCAAGCCCTTGCTGTTCGCTCTGTTCCACTCCGGCTATGATCTCTTCGATGGAAGGTAGCCGGACCAGTCGGCGTTCGCTCTCAGCGCGCTTGGGTCCACGGATGTTGTCGTTGTCCCATGCCACGACCCAGTATTCAATCACGTCACCGGGGAACAGCTCCAGCTCGCCGAGGTCCCACATCGTTCCAGCCTGGATGGTGCGGCTTCCGGGTGCATCGATGTTCAGCGGAACAGCGGCTGCCGTTGAGTCTCGATCCAGGCGTCTGAAGTTCAGATCGAGGCGGGCGATACCGTAGTCGTCGTCGGCCTCGATCTGCAACGGCAACAACATATCTTCGCCCAGATCGACATCAGTCTCGGGGAAGATGATGCGAACCAGGGGCGGTTCATCGACCAGCAGGCGGATGCGGTGGGCGACCGGATCGCGGTCGGAGTGACCGCCTTCGTCGCGCAGCCGGACCTGATAGCTCCCTTCACGGCTCAACCTGTTCCTCACCAGACCTGTCTGTCCGGTAACATCGAAGGGCAGGCTGTCGGCCGTGGTCGAGTCGGCACCGCTCCGCTGGAATACAAACCAGGCAGCCGAGAGCGGCTTGGTGACGCGAACGGTCAGCTCCAGCCGTGACCCCGGCAGTGCCTCCAGGTCGCCCACGTTCTCCGGTCCGATCTCCACCGGGAGATGGGTATAGCGGGGCGGGAACAGGCGATACTGCAGCCGGGCTATCTGAGGGCGGGCGACGACCTCCATGTGATAGTCGGGGGTGGTGATCCCGTCCCCACGGGCTGAATAGATTATGGGTGCCGCAAACCCGTCGAAGTCAATATCGCCGAGACCGTCCTTCAGTTGCACCTGATCCTTTTGAGGCTGGCCGCCTTCATAACGGTGGATGAATTGAACGTCAGACGGCGGTTGGCCCTCGGCACGAATGGTAAAGCTGACCGGTTCACCCCGATAGGTCCAGCCGCCTGCCGGATTGATTGAGAGAGTGAAGGGAGGTGGGGTATGATAGATGCGGCCCGGGTGCATCAGCCTGACAGAGGCGTTGATGATAGACGACGGAGCCGCTATCGTCACGCCTATAGTAATCAGGACGGCGATTAAAACGATTCTGAGGGCTTTATTACGGTCGGCGCGTTTTATGGCCTTATCCAGGGGGACATCCTTGAGCTCGGCGACGACATGGTAGAGGGCTTCCGAGGCCAGCTCGGTCGAACATTGGTCACGTGCGCCCGGTCTCGGCCGGTTTATCTGGATGGCATTGAGGAGGCGGTCTCGCACAGTGTCAGGGGCCGAACGCCCCAGGGTGAGTGCCCACCATTCTTCAGCGGTGCGCCCGGGCCGCAGATGAGGGGCGCGCTTCACCCTCAGCCAGGCGTAGATGAATCCCCCGACTACGGCGAGGATGATGGCGGCTAAGAGCCAGCCTCGGGCTGTGGTGGGCAGCCGGAAGATGGTCTCTAATCCGGCGGCGGCCAGCCACAGTAAAAGCATCCACGCCAGGGCGTAGCCCAGCCATGCTGTCAGGTCGAGTCTGAGCTGGGTTTTCCGCAGGCTCTCCAGAGTGCTGCGAGCCTTGGCGAGGTCCTGAGTGAGGCTCATTTGTGAATATCAATCATCCTTCACTCTCCCCCTCTCAACCGCCAGATGACGATGTTTGTTCCCATTTTCAGCGCAGCCAGTCGTTTCTCCTCCGGGTCGTGGTGAACATCGGGGTCCTCCCATCCGTCGCCGAGGTCGGATTGGTATGTGTAGTAAACCACCAGTCGTCCATCCAGAAGCAGCCCCAGACCTTGAGCCGGCTTGCCGTCATGTTCGTGGATCTTCGGGGGACCCGAGGGGAAATCGAAGTGACTCCGGTAGATGGGATGGTCAAAGGGCAGTTCGATGAATCCGGATTCCGGCAGAACCCTCTTCATCTCCCGGCGGAATGACTTATCCATCCCGTAGTTGTCATCGGCGTGGAGGAAGCCGCCGGCCTCGAAGTAGCGGCGCAGCATCCGGACTTCACGTTCCGTCAGGCGGATGTTGCCGTGGCCGTTGAGGTATAGATACGGGAAGCTGAACAGACGGGGGCTGTCAAGCTCGACGACCATCTCCTCTTTGGCGGTCTGCACGTCGGTTTTCCTGCGGATAAAGTCCAGCAGGTTTGGAAGGGAAGAGGGATTGGAATACCAGTCGCCGCCGCCGCCATATTTCACCCGGGCAATGGTAAACAGATCCCCGGATGCGCCGGGCTGAGCACGGGGCTCGGTGTATGAAATCGCCAGCAGGACGAGAGAGGCGACCAGCACAGGTTGTAAAGCGGCAGCAGTTGGTCTCATTGCACAAACCACCCCCGTTCCGGGACGCTATTGTGTATTACTGAGCTCCGCTGCAGGCGTGTCCGGTCCGTGATCAGCAGAAGGCAGGCGTTAAGCCGCAATACTTAAGCTATAGGTTCAGAGGAGCTCACGCCAGATCTACGCCGTCTTCTCTTCACCTCCTTGTCGGAGTCGGCGTCATGGTAATAGTGGTAATAATACTGGTAGCCGCTGTAGCCGTAAGGGTTATAGCGTTGATAGAGGTAATAGTATCCGTAACCGTATTTGAAGCTGGCGTGGTTGACGATGACTCCCAGGATGTCGGCGGCTACGCGGCGGCTGAGATTGAAGCTGAGATCGAGGACGTTGAGCTTGGTCATCTCGGTGCGAACGATGAAGATCATTCCCCCGGTGATGTTAGCCAGGGTTCGGGAATCCATACAGGGTGTGGTGGGGGGGCTGTCCAGCAGGACAATGTCATAGTTCGGTGAGATATCACCGATGAACTGATGCATCCTCTTTGAAGACAGAAGATCGGCCGGGTTGTTAACCCGCCTGCCGGCGGGTATCACCGACAGATTCAGGATCTTTTTAGTGTGGACAATTTCATCAAGGGAGGCCTCTTCAAACAGATAGTCCGCAAGTCCCGGAGTTCGTTGGATGTCGAAAAGCTTATGCTGGGAAGAGCGTCTGAGATCGGAATCTACAATGAGCACCCTGCTGCCACCCTGGGCGAAAGAGACACCAAGGTTGTAGGTGGTTAACGATTTTCCCTCTCCAGCGATCGCGCTTGATATCACGAACGTGTTCCGCTGCCTGTCACGGGCGGTGAACATAATGGCGGTCTTAATAGATCGATATGCCTCTGCAGCCGGCGAGGATTCCGAATGGTTGTCAAGCAGTGTGAAATCGACAGCCCCATCACCCCGTAGGGGCGCATGGCTATGCGCCCGCTCTTCTTCGACAGAACCGGTCTCGGAGGGGTTAGTTCGGGCGCGATATCCGCGGATGTCTAACACCGGGATCGAGCCGTAGACCGGAAGGTTGAAGCGGTTGGTTATGTCATCTTCACCCTGAATTGTGTTGTCGAACATATCGACCATATAAGCCAGACCGATGCCGAGTGCCAGAGCGATGATGAAGGCTATGGTCAGTTTCCGCCCCCGATACTGCTGTATAGGTCTGATCGGAAGGTGCGGTGAATCGATCACCTTAATCCCACCCCCTTCGGCGGCCATCTTGATGCGTAGGCTCTCATGCTGATTCACCAGAATGTCAATAGTCTTCTGATGAACATCTTTGGTGCGCTGTATATCGTAGTATTCAAGTATATCCTTCGACAGGTTGGGATGTTCAGCCAGATAGTGGTTTAGGGCTGACTGGAAATACTGGTGGCTGGCCAGGCTGTTCTCGTGTTCGATCATCCACCGTTCAAGCTGGTATTCGAGGGCCTGCAGTGAAACCTGCCTGAGTTCAGGGGAGAGATCCACGCCGTTGTTACGCGAGTGGAGCCGTGCGATCAGCTCCGATAGCACCTGTTTGCGTTCAGCCTGGAGATTGCGAAGAGCCAGGGTGTCGGTGTAGTTTTCAAGAGAGTCGGCGATCAGATGGCCTAGTCTGTCGAGTCGGGAGCGTAGATTGCTGAGCTGATGGTTTGCCTGGTCGGTATCGGATAGAAGATATCGATTCAGCCGCTTCTCAATCTGGTGGGTATAGTTGGCAATCTGTAATCGGGCCATATCGCGTGATGCCTCGGCCTCGCTCAGGTTACGCTCCAGGGTGCTAAGTTCGCTGTCGGAGCCGTCGCCAACAACATCGTCCAGGGAAAGCTTTTGTTCAGAAAGGAAGGTTTGCAGCCTTGAATCGTTATCAGCGAGCTTGGCATTCAGCTCATTGATCTGGGAATCGATGAATTCGACCACGAGCTTGTCGTCACTGCGGCGAAGCCGGATGCTGAGCTCTTTGAAGCTGGTCACCGCCTCTTGCGCCAGGAATTTGGAGAATTCGGGGCTCTCAGATTCAGCCTGAATGAAGAGAAATCCGGTGGTGCGTGGTTTCTTGCTGTATCTGATGGAACTATTAACCACATAAGAGACTGAATCCGGGGGAAGATGGGGGTAAGCTTCCATCACACGTTGGGCAACGCCGTTACGGAAGGCATGCCCATCCAGGATGTAATAGTAATATTCCTCCGCTACAGCGCGTCCACTGCCGAAGGGGGCATTCTCCAGAGCGTTGATGATGGTGCCGCGGTCTTTTATGGCGATCGATACTATTGTAGAGGATCTATACAGTGACACCTGGCTGTAAAGGTAGAAGATTATCGGGACCATCATCAGGAAGATCGCGCCTATGGTCAGCCAGGGACGCTTCAGAACCGAGAGCGCAATGGGTAGGAAGAGCGAGCGGGAGAGCGCCCCTTCAGAGACCCGCGCTTCAGGGTAAGAAACTTCCTCGTAGCCGTTGTCCAATGGTTCGTTGGCCATCTGATTTACCTGTTATGCCGCTGCCTGGATAAACCGATTTGCCGGAAGACCATCTGTCAGCGTCAGATCCATATGAGCCGGTTCCACCACGAGATGATTCGGTGTGGTGTTTAGAGCCTTCATACCAATTAAAGATGAAGCAGTTGCCATCGATCACTCATTAAACATCTGTGCGTATCTGACTAATACTAAAGTCGAGGAGGTAAACACCATCAGATTCTGTAGCCAACCGAGCCACCATTTAACATCTCGCCAGCTGGCGATTTCGGGCACTATAACCATGTCGCCGGGCAGCACAAGTGGCAGCTCCTTGTAATGACCTTTCCCGATCATTCCCATGACGTCGATCCTGGTTCGTATCTGGTAGCCGTCCTGTCGGGAGATGAGCTCTACCCGGTGTTGGTCGGCTTCGTTCAAAAACCCCCCGGCCTGTGCGATCACATCGGAGATATTGTCTCCCGGATTTGGGATATACGAACCGGGACCACGCACCATACCCAGAACATGCACCATCTGCTCACTACGTCTTCCCGGGACGACGATGATGTCGCTCTCCTTGAGCTCTGGAGCCAGTTCCAGGGTGTCCTGGCTGAACATAGCCAGAAGGTCGTATGTCAGGTCAATTCTCCTGTCGTCTTCGAGGCGGAGGACGTGGACGTAACGAAGATCAGCCTCCTTGGTCGCGCCGCCAGCCAGCATAACCGCCTGTTGGATGTTCAGCGGACTTTCGGCTTCAAGGCGACCCGGACGGTTCACCTCGCCCTGCACCTGAACCTTGAGGAGCTGAGTCTCCGAGATGATGACAAAGACCTCCGGCTCGGTCTCAAAGCGGAGCAGCACCGGCATCAGCAGGTCACGCAGCTCCCCCTGGGTCAGTCCATCCACCGGAATCCCCGCCAGCAGTGGGTATTCGGTGGTTCCATCCTTACGAACCAGCACCGACTGCGAGAATTCGGGGTGACCTGAAACCGTGATTTTGAGAGTATGACCGGGTTTAATGAGCTTCTCAGCACCAGAAGACGGCAGTGTGACGGCCAGAAGGAGAAGCGATAAAACCACTGCCGGGTATTTACGGCTGAGCATCATCTATGACATTAGATTTATGCGAGTTGTTGTGTCGAAAGTTTTAATTTCAGTCCTTCCGTTAATAGACGCTATGACCGAGAACACTCCCCAGAAGGGATGCTCAATATTCACAGAGTAGCTAATATAGAAATATTTACCTAAAATCAAAGAGTCTTGTCCCATTCCACAAGTATGTAATCGTAATTTGTATCCATAATTTCATAAACCTGGTTCGCTCCAGGCTCAGGGCCACTTAGTGTTCGGGGTTTATGGTGTCAGAAACGCCAGGCTGTCCGCCCAGTATATCATCGCCAGTGCGGTCAGACCGAACAGCAGCACCAGCGGCAGGCATTTCTTCACTATCAGCAGGAAGTTGGACTCGCCGACCACCTGGGATGCGAATCGTGCTTCAATCGCGCTGGGCAGCAGGACGTCTCCCAGTCCCGCCAGAAGAGCGATCCCTGAGCAGACCACGATCTCGTTCCGGCCGAGGAGCGACAGCAGGAACGGAATCCCGAAGACCATCGCCGAGGCGAAGGCCGATACCCCCCCGAAACCGGGCAGGCTGATCAATATGCCGAGGTATCTAAGGGTCAACGGCAGCGACAGGACCGTCACCACCAGCAGTCCGCGCACCCCGGTCAGGGTCATCACCTGGAGGAACATACCTATCCCGGCCAGCAGACCCAGCACCGGCAGTCCGGTGTGCAGGGCACGGTAAGCCGCACCTGCGACCCGAACCCGCCGCCCGTAAAACAGCCCCGCTATCCCGCCGATTACGAATATCAACGGCACTCCGATGTCCGGCACAAACTGCGGGAAGAGCCTCACCGCAGCCATCAGGATGAATACCACCCATAACGGGATGAACAGTCTCCATCCGTATTCCTTCGTCTCTGATCCGGATTTGTCCTTCAGAGCGGCGGTAGGGTCGGCGCGCCTCAGGTGAGGATAGGCCAGAACAAATGACGCAAAGAGCGCCAGCGGGAAGGCTGCAGCGGCCAGCGGCCCCTCGAAACCGATATACGGCATATCCACCCCCTGTCCGATCAACATCGCCAGCAGATTGATCGGAGGTGCCACCATCCCCATTATCGAGACCATCGCCACCATCGCACCGGTGGTCACCCTGGGCAGCCCCAACGCCATCAAGGAAGGTGCTATCAGCGCCCCGGTGGTCAGGACCGAGGTGGTGGTGATGCCGGTGAGCATCGCCGGAAACATTATGAATAGAGTGACCACGGCTAGCAGCAGCGAGGGTCTGCGTCCAAACCTGTCAATGAGCAGATACGCCAGCGAACCGAGCGCTCCATTCTCCTCGATTACCCGCATAAAGAACATAGCGGTGAAGATGATCAACATCGGGTCGAAGTAGGTGAATGCCCCTTCGACCATATGCCGGACCGGGATGCCGTGACCCGCCACCAGCCCCCCGATGAGGGCGCCGAACATAAGCGACACACCGATCGGCCGGCGGCGCAGGAACATCGCCGCCAGGAACGCCGCCACCATAGCGGCGAACACCCACCACCCGCGGGTAAATATCTCAGGGCCGTGCAAGGCTGTGCCGTAGCGGGTAAGTTTTTGTCATCGAGAGGTCAATAGCCTCGCGCCGCGCCGCCGCGCCGCTTGTCGGCTGCACCGCTGAGCCTGTCTGTGAGCGGGGGGAGGACGATGCCGTGTGCACCGCCAAAGTAGGTATGATACGGTCCGGCCAAATATATCTTGTAACCGGTCTTCTTCAGCGTCTTCAAGGTCTCGAGTGGATAGCGGTCTTCCAACACCAGGTTATCCCGCACCGGGAAGAAGCGGGGGTAGTCGATGGCGGTGGATATGTCGAGCCGGTAGCAGACCACATCGGTGATGATCTGAGCCGTTGCAGCCACAATTCGGGTTCCGCCGGGTGTTCCGACCACCAGCACCGGCCGACCGTCCTTCAGCATTATCACCGGGGTCATATTAGAACGGGGGCGCTTGCGACCCTCGATCAGGTTCACCGTATCGGGCGGCAGGCTGAAGTCGGCCATCTGGTTGTTAAGCAGAAGTCCTGTTTGGCCTGCCATCACCCCCGCACCGAAGAAGTAGTTAATCGACTGGGTCAGCGAGACCACGTTCCCCCGACTGTCAACCACCACCAGGTGCGAAGTATTGCCGGTGTCGTCTTCTGCCGGGGCTTGAAGCGGGATTCTTGGTCCCGGACGGCTGTCAGGCGCGATCCCTTCTGAAGCCAGCTCGGCATAGTCGCCGGTCAACATCCGGCTCCAGTCAGTGCTGACGAAACTCGGGTCACCCACCAGGGCGCCTGCATCTGCGTAGGCCTGCTGCAGGCACTGCGACATCAGATGGATGGACTCCGGGGAGCCGTGGCTGAGGCTCGTAACCCCGGTCAGGTCGAACAGGTTGAGGGCCTCGATCAGCGCCGCGCCGCCGCTGCTGGGTGGGGGTATGGTCAGCGCCTCATAGCCGGCGAATTCACCCTTAAGCGGTTCGGCAATCCCAGGACGGTAGAACTCGAGGTCTTCCAGGGTCATAAAGCCTTCGCCGGTTCGGGATGCCTCCACCACAGCTTCCGCCATCGGCCCCCGATAGAAGGAGCGGAGCCCCCGCTCGACGAGAGTGCGGAGG
>MWJR01000150.1 GCA_002127415.1 Calditrichaeota bacterium AABM5.125.24 | reverse complement strand
ACCCTGTTCCGGTCCGGTGGTGAGCGGGTGATCTACGAGGTGTCGCGAGCGGCCCTGGAGCTCTCCCGGCGTCGTTTCGGTGGGCTGATAATCTTTCAGAGGGTCACCGGTATCCGGGGGGTTATCGAGACCGGCATCCAGGTTCAGGCGGAGGTGAGCTGGGAGCTGCTGCTCTCCATATTCTCCCCCCGCACCCCGCTACACGACGGCGCGGTCATCATCTCCGGTGACACCATTGTTGCAGCGCGATGTATCCTGCCTATAACGCCAAACCCCGAACTTGAGTCGACCTTCGGAACACGCCACCAGGCGGCGCTTGGCATAACCGAAGAGGTCGATGCGGTGGCAGTGGTGATATCTGAGGAGACCGGCTCGGTTTCGGTGGCAGAACACGGTCAGTTCACCCGTCAAGACCTGGATGAAAAGACCCTCAAGACCGAACTGACCCGAATGCTGTATCCCAGCGGTCGTGAACGGGGTGAGACCATCCGACAACCAACTGAGGAGGAGCCCGCTGCTCCCGTCCTGCCGGATGACGGAACCTCCGCGTGAACCTGGCCCGCCATCTGGGGCGACTCTCCTGGGCGCTGACCGCCAGATTCCTGCCCCTGATTTACGGTTTAGTCTTCATCCTCATAGTCATACCCACCCTGCCGGTGGCTGAGTTCGGCCGCTATTCACTGGTCTTCGTCATCTTCACCCAGATCGCCTTCCTGAACAAATCGCTGGTGATGAACCCGATGATCCGCTTCGCCGCTTCTCCGGATCAGTTCAGCGGGATGACGCGATCCGGGTTCTATTTAAGCTTCCTGTTTTACCTGCTCTGTGGGGCGGTGATATGGCTGGCGGCGCCGATCGCAGCGGCAATGCTCCGTATCGAGACCGCCGATCTGAGGTTCGTGCTGCCGCTCATCGCTGCATTCTTCCTGCGTGAATACGGCTTCTGCGTTCAGCAGACCCTGTATCGAACCCGCAATATCTTCTTCATCGAAGCGGTGTATTACATCGGAGCGGCAGGGGGTTTTATCTACCTGGCACAAGCGGGGCGATTGACCGAGGCTCGCGCGGCGCTGGAGGTGAACCTGTGGGCTGCGCTGGCATCCAGCCTGACCGCGCTGGCTGTAGGCTTCGGTGGGGTCAGATTGATCGGCCGTATCCGCTGGCAAACCATCCGCCAACTCGTCAGTTACGGAACCTACACCCTCGGCATCGGTCTGACCGGCATTATGATCTACGGTGCCGATGTGTTGGTGATTGGCGCAATCTACACCCCGGTCGAGGTCGGGATTTACAACGGCGCCAAGGCGGTATATCGGGTGGTCTCGCTTCTGACCCAGGCGGCCGGACTGCTGGTGATGCCGTATGCCGCACAACTGCACTCTGAAGGGAGACGCGCCGATCTCAGGGAGCTGTTCGAGAAGGGGGTCGGTTATCTCTTCGCGGGGCTTGCAGCGGTCGCCGTGGTGGGCTGGATTGTGGCTGGTCGGTTCTACGCGCTGCTCCTGGGAGATGCCTATCTCGGGTCGGCGGCGCTGCTCCGGATAATGCTCATCGCAGCGCCCTTCGAGGGGCTGTTTAACCTGTCGAGCACCATACTGTATGGTGTCGGGCAGGCCGCGGCAGTGGCCCTGGTATCTGTCGGCTGTCTGGCAGCCCTTATGGTATTGCTCCTGCCGGGGGCGTATCTGCTGGGCGGTTCCGGGGCCGCCGGAGCCCTTGCCATAACCTTGATATCAGCTGGTATCGTGATGTTCCGGCGTTCTTCGCAGCACTTCGGCAGCGGCCCGGGTCAGGTGCTCCAGCGGCTGAGCTCCAACCTGAGAACCGCCCTAAACCGTTCCGTTGGGCGTTGAACCGGTCGAACAATCCAACCGTTGCAGTGGTGGTGGTCACCTGGAACTCCTCCCGCGACATCGCCGCCTGCCTGGACAGCCTGCTGGCACAGAGCTATCCCATAGACAGCATCGTGGTGGTGGATAATGCATCCACCGACGGCACCCCCGACCTGGTGGCACAACGCTATCCATCCGTCATCCTCGACCGCCGCCATGCCAACGAGGGGTTTGCCCGCGGCAACAACCTCGGCATTGCCGCCACTGCGTCCGACTGGATCCTGACCCTGAACCCTGACGCACGGCTGGAACCCGACTACGTGAAGCTGCTCCTGGAATATGCCGCCGACCGGTCGCGTATCGGTATGCTGGCGGGGAAGCTGCTTCGTGAGGTGGCAGCCGAAGGGCAGGGTGAGATCATCGACACGACCGGCATCGAGATATTCCTAAGCCGTCGGGTGCGTGACAGGGGCGCTGGTGAACCGGCTCGTGGGCGATGGGGGGTTCCCGAGCGCATATTCGGTGCCTGCGCCTGTGCCGCGCTCTACAACCGGGAGCTGCTGGACGACGTTGCGGTGAACGGTGAGATCTTCCCGGAGTCGTTCTTCAGCTACTATGAGGACGCCGACCTGGCCTGGCGCGCCTGGCGTCGCGGGTGGGAGGCCTGGTTCGTCCCAGGCGCCCTCGGCTGGCACCGACGCGGAGGCTCCCCGGTCGGCAACAGGTTCTCCCGTTATATGACCCACCGGAACCGGCTCTGGCTGATTGCTCGTAACGAACCGCTGCGACGAACCCTGACGGCAGCGCCGGAGCTCCTTATCCACGAAGCGCTGATGGCCCTGAGGGTAGTGCGCTATCCGTATCTTCTTAAGGCGGTAAGGGAGGCCTTACAGGGGCTGCCCGCCGCACGCCGCGCCAGACTCAGGCTGACTGAGACCAACAGGGCCCCCCCGCCCTTCCAGCCCGGGACAGGCTTCGGCAGACGGAGCATACAACAGGCGTTAACCCACACTATGAAAAAAGGGAATTGAGGTGACCTGAATCACCCACATCCAGGGCGTATATACAGTATCATTTAGTAGAAGTGGGATTTTAGGGCAGCCTCATAAGGCGTCCTTAGGATCAACGGGGGCAAAGAGGGCCCACGTCAGGGGTCCGTGGCCGATGGCTGCGGAACAGAGCGAGGTTGGATTGCGGTTCGGGACCCAGCATAAACTATGAACGATGCTGTGTGATCCCCACCGAACCAACTTGGTAAAAGGGGAACCGCGAGGTTTCCCTTTTACTTTTGACCTTCAGAACTTATATTAGTATGATAATAACCCACTCAAAACAGTGGACCGGAACCCATGCAAGGCATTAAGGACAAAGACCGGATGTCAAGTCCTGTTCCGGATGAGACCTGCCCACCCGCTGTGATAGAGATCCGCCGTGGCGGAAGAGTGGAGTCGCTCCACCGTGCCTATGCCTGCATCGTAAACAGTCGCGGCGACCTCCTTTACTCCCTCGGCAGTCCGGACTATATCACCTATCTTCGCTCCTCAGCTAAACCTCTTCAGGCAGTGGCGGTCCAGCTGTCTGGGGCAGCAGACCGCTTCGGATTGACCCGGCAGAAGTTAGCGGTCATAGCCGGCTCACATGGTGGTGAGTCTTACCACATTGAAGCCGTGTCAGAAATCCTTCGTAGGGCGGGGCTTTCCGCCGAAGCGCTCCAGTGCGGCGTTCAACCACCGCTGTCTCCCGCTGCCGACCAGGCACTGCACGCTGCCGGTCTCGAACCGACGGCACTACATCACAACTGTTCCGGCAAGCACGCCGGAATGCTTGCCACCGCCGTCCATACAGGTGAGAATATAGAGAGCTATCTGGAATCCGACAGCAGGGTTCAGGTGGACATCGTGAACCTCATAGCTCTGATGGCTGGCATATCGAGCCTGGAGATATGGCTGGGCATCGACGGCTGCTCAGCCCCGGTGCACGCCCTGCCGATGAGGAGCGCCGCACTTGCCTTCGCCAGATTGGTTGACCCTGTGACACTTCCGCAACGGGTGGCTCAAGCGGCCGGAACGGTTGTCGAGGCGATGCGAACCTATCCTGAGATGGTCGGAGCCGACCGGGGGCGTATCTGCACCGAACTGATACGCGCCGGAACCGGGTCCGGTCTGATCGCCAAGTCAGGGGCTGAGGGATATTACGCAGCCGCCTGGATGGACCCCGGAACCACCTGCGGTCTTGGCCTGACGGTCAAGATCGAGGACGGTGCCCGGCGCGCGAGAGACCCTCTCGCGATTGCCATGCTTAAGAAATTCGGTGCGCTGCCCGACGAGCTCCCGGAGGCACTGCAGTCCCACGCAGCCGGACCAATCAGGAACCACAAAGGGCTTGAGGTCGGAGAAATCACAGTGAGGATATAAAGATGTCCAGAGACGAAACAGAGGAATTCCGGCGTCGACCGGCGGCGGCAGGCGCGACCCGGTTCTATCCCTCCGATCCCAAGCTTCTGCGCGAAGTTGTAACCGGCTATATAAACGAGGCCGAACTGCTGGGGGAGGAAGAAATATTCGGCCTGATAGCGCCTCACGCCGGTTATGTGTATTCGGGACCTGTGGCTGGCTGGGCCTACCGGCAGGTCTCGGGACGCCGTTACGAAACGGTAATTGTCCTTGCTCCCAGCCACTTCGAGCCGTTTTCGTTTGCCTCGGTGATGCCACGCGGTGTATACAGAACTCCCCTCGGCGACGTCCAGGTGGATGAGCGACTTGCTCACGCCCTCTCCGATAAGGGCAAGGATTGGATACAGCTCTCACTACAGGGTCACACTGTAACGGGCGGGATGGGTGAACATTCACTCGAGGTTCAGCTCCCTTTTCTCCAGGTAGCCTTAGGCGAGTTTAAGCTTGTTCCGGTAGTCATCGGCGGGGTTGACTGGGAGCTCTGCCTGCTTCTGGGACAGGCTCTGGCTGAGGCCATCGACGATGGAGATGTCCTGGTTGTAGCTTCGAGCGACCTGTCACATTACCACAGCTACGACCAGGCGTATCGGTTGGACAGCCAGGTCATCGAGCGGGTGGAGGCGCTCGACGCCAGAGGGCTGGCGGAAGGGTGCCGAAGCAGGGAGCTGGAGGCCTGCGGCGCGGCGCCGATATCGGCCCTGCTGACCGCAGCGGAGCTGATTGGTGCAAAGCAGGTCAGGATTCTGCGCCACAGGACCTCAGGTGACGTTAAAGGAGGTATGCGCGATCAGGTGGTCGGATACCTGGCCGCAGCAATTTATCGAGGCGAGGCCGATTCAGATCTCGAATCCGCCGATGAACAGACAAAAACAGATCAGGTCTTGAACCCCGGGGAACAGGGATCGGGATTGCAACTCACTGAAGATGATAAGGAAACCCTCCTGAGGCTGGCACGTCAGGCGCTCGAGGACACGCTGGCCGACGACAAAAAGGGGACCTCAAGCCAGCCTGCGACCCCCTCTTCAACGCTGAATGAGATAAGGGGGATGTTTGTAACCTTGAAGGCGAATAACCGGCTCCGGGGCTGCATCGGTCAGCTTGGTCCGGCTGTGCCGCTCCACCAGCTGGTCGGCCAGGTGGCGTTACAGGCGGCCTTCGAAGACCCGCGATTCCCGCCGCTCAGCCCGGCGGAGCTACCGCGCGTCACCCTCGAGATAACCATTCTGGGGCCGCTCAGAGCGGCGTCGCGCCCGGAGGAGGTTATCCCGGGTGAGCACGGTGTTCTGATCCGTCGCGGCAGTCAACAGGGTCTGTTGCTGCCGCAGGTGGCCACCGAACAGGGCTGGGACCGCAAACAACTGCTTGAGAATACCTGCCTGAAGGCCGGCCTGTCACCCGACACATGGCGAGATCCCGAGACCAGGATCATGATCTTCACTGCCGACAACTTCGCTGAATCTTCAAGGCAATAGACGAGCACGATTGAATCATAAGGGAAATTAAATAACCCGTCACTAATATATTTCAATATAGGTCTGTTAATATGCGCCTATACAAGGCAAATGCGTTGGTTTTTCTGTAAGATAAGTATCTACAGTATAATACGTTTTTCATAGTGTTAGGTGTATATTATGATTAAATCTTTTTTTTGCTTGACAAGCTGAAAAGCCTATGTTATATTGCCGCTTATTGAACAGCGGTAGTATAATTGGGATGGTGATCCTCAGCACTATCCCTGAAGCCTTCATCAACGTCGATCTCTTGAGGAGAAAGGAGTTTCGTGGCTGGAGGTTAAGATTTATTTTCGCTCGCTTCGGTGCACGGTCTGCTTTGATGGCCAATAGGCGACATCTAATTATTTAACGTATATCTAAAAGGAGTTTCAAATGCGCAAGAGCTATCTCTTTACCGCTTGCACCCTCTGCCTGGTGCTGCTTTTTGCGGCAGCGTCAATGGCGGTTGAGCGGCCGGTCAAGATTCAGCCGGGCGACGAACTGTTACCCGTCCTTCTGACAAATCCGACCGGACCCCGCAACCCGGCACGCGACCAGGAGGACGATTTCTGGACCTTCCGCTTCAGGGTTTCCACCGATGGCGGTGAGAACTGGTCAGATCTTCACGGAGCCGGCGACACCGGAATGTGGGAGGTTGATGTCATGGGCGACACCGTTTCGGTTGTAATAGGGTGGACGACCGGAATGGGGACGGTTGTTGATCTTGATAACAATATCCACTTCGTCGCTGTGCTGAACGGATTCAACCCGGATATCAATCCGTTGGCCCGTGAGAACGGCGTTTACGACGTGATGGTCTCCCCGGACGGTGAAAACTCAACCTTTACCCCCATAGTGGTGGAAGATGAATTGAGCAACTTCGTCTATGCCGACTGCGGCATCGACGCAGACGGAAACCTTTATGCCATCTGGCACAGGCAGGTTCTGGATGAAGAAGGCGCTCCTGTAGAGGGGGAGATCTGGGCTGCAAGGACAACTGAGGGCGAATGGGGAGATGGGATACCCGTTGTCGATGAACTCGATATCGGTGACAATTACCCCCATATGACCCCGACCGTAGGCGATTATTTTTACGTCCTCTACCAGATCCCCAACGCGGAAACTGGCCTTTATGATCAGTATATTGCCAGGGTCCCCGCCTCACTTGAGGGTGACGTAATAATCTCGGAAGCCGTAGCTTCCTCCGGCTCCGATGTCTCTTATTACGTTAGCGATGTCAACCCCATTGATCAGGACGTGGACGCCGGGTTCGTTTATTTCTGCATCCGCAGCGAGGACTTGGGTGGCATTACCGTTGGCAACTCCGACAATATGGGCGAAAGCTGGACCGTCGAAACCGTCGCCGGGGCTCAACGTTATCCCAGCATCGGTCTGGACAAAGCGAACGCGATACCTTGGTTATTCAGCAACTTCGCGGTATCAGCGCCTCACTGGAATTGGATCGCTCACGACGACATCGGTTACAACGGCGGCGACTGGGTCGGTCCTGACACGCTGACTGAAATCGCCCCTGGCGAGGTTCTTTACGTGCACCTGGGTGTCTGGACATCCGAGGGTCGGTTTATTTCCGGCTGCAACATCTGGAACTACCCAACTCCGACCATTACACCCTCCCGTTTCATCACCCGCTATTCAGACGATGGCGGCGATAATTGGAGCGATCCGCTTCAAACCTTCAGCATCTGGGATGACGTCATCGAAGGGCACTATATAACCGGTGTCAACATAGTGGCAGGACACAATAATTACGTGTTCACCGCGCTCGCAGGTCGATACGGAGTGACCGACGTGATTCCTCCGGTCTGCATAACCGTTTCTGTCTCCTCTTTCATGCTGGACGAGCCCAAGGTTGTTGAAGTGGAGATGACCGACGGTTCGGGTATTGATTTTGAGGGTGACGGCGCCATGTTCAATTGGATAAAGGTCGCCGAGGGTTACGATTGGGTATGTGTCAACCAGGATTCTATGGACACAGATCCACTCGGCAGCGGCACCTACTGGTTCCACCTTCCCGATTCGGCTGCTGACGGCGATGGCAACATGCAGCCGCTCGCTCCGGGAGACACAGTTCTGTTCTACGCCGACGCTTACGACAACAACGGCAACTATGGAGCGGAACATGACGGCGAATATTCTAACGTCTGGATCGTCAACGAGAGCATCACCGAGGTTCCCGGCGACGCTGAAGAGCTGCCGTTAAACTTCGAGCTTGGCAGCAACTACCCCAACCCGTTCAACAACTCGACGGTCATTCCGTTCAGCCTGGAGCGGGCGATGGATGTCAGGATCGCGGTCTATGACCTCAGCGGACGGCTGGTCGCCACCCTGTTTGAGGGGCGGGCCGAGGCTGGCCATAACGAGGTCGCCTGGATGGGTGAAGGCGCCACCTCCGGCATCTACTTCTACACCTTCGAGGCTGCCGGCAGCCGCATAATAAACAAGATGACCCTTCTTCGTTAATCATCCGTCCCGCTGCCGGCAGCGGGCAACGGGCCCCAAGGCCACGGGATGCCGGGCGCCTGTCGCCTGGTCTTCCGTGGCCTTTCTGTTTATTCTCCGGCTTTGTGCTGTCAGACGTATGGCGCTCTACTAATTACATTGAATTGGTCGGGGCGCAATTTATTGCGCCCGCCTGTTCGCAGTATTGCGGATTTACGGGCGATGAATCGCGCCCCTACCAAGGTTGAGCGTTAAAGATAACTTAGTAAACAGTCATACATCTGATAACGCAAGTCACCTGTGAGCACGCCACCCGCTGACCGCCTGCCGACAGCCACCCTAAAAGGAGGTCCCGTGAACAGGTATACCGCTTTATCACGCGCCACACCTCTACTCCTGGTTCTACTGCTTCTGGCTCAGGCCGGGGGGCTGTGGGCTGGAGTGACGGGTAAGGTCGCCGGGGTGGTGGTGAACGCCTCCACCGGCGAGCCTATCGTGAACGCCAACGTGGTTCTTGCCGGAACCGACTTCGGCGCGGCAACCTCCCTCGACGGGGACTACTTCATCATAAACGTCCCGCCGGGGGTATATACCGTTACTGCCAGCTACATCGGCTACATCTCCCTCACCCAGGAGGAGGTGATGGTATTCGCCGACCTTACCGCCACCCTCGATTTCAAACTGGAGTCGACTGTGCTGGAGGGTCAGGAGGTCGTAGTCAAAGCCGCGCGTCGGGTTCTCAGACACGACATGACCGCATCCACCAGACTGGCTACCGGTGACGAGATCTACCATATGCCGGTAGCAAGCTACGTCGGCGCCCTGGCAAACGTGGGCGGTGCGGTCGGCGGAGGCAACAACATCCACATCCGTGGGGGACGCCGTGGGGAGGTCGCCTATCTGGTGGACGGCATGGAGGTCAAGGACCCCCTCCTCAACCTGCGCATGCTGGATGTCGGCAGTCCTGCGGTGGCCGAGATGGTAGCTCTGACCGGCGGTTTCGAAGCCGAGTATGGAAACGCGCAGTCGGCCATCGTTAACGTTGTGACCAAGGAGGGATCGAAGGAGTTCCACGGTCGGGTGAAATACGTCTTCGACGATCCCCTGCTCTCGCCCAGTCCGGATACCAAATTAGAGACCAAGACCACCCATTTCAGGAATATCTTCCGTAATCCCGACGGCTCATCCATCGAGGATTCAGTCGTTACCACGACCTG
This sequence comes from Calditrichaeota bacterium AABM5.125.24, assembly GCA_002127415.1. Lineage (GTDB taxonomy): Bacteria > Electryoneota > AABM5-125-24 > Hatepunaeales > Hatepunaeaceae > AABM5-125-24. Next base: position 10,489 of record MWJR01000150.1, on the reverse strand, counting down.
GCAACCCCCCTCAAACTACCAGAACTACGACTACATCGAGGGCTCACTGGGCGGTCCCGTGTGGCCTACCCTCGGGCCCGGTTTCCCAGGCTACATCACCTTCTTCATGGCCGGCGACATAACCGCGCGCAACACCAACTCCAACGGCATCTGGATCCACAGCTCACCATGGTTCAACCACGACGCCTCGGGATGGTTGGGGCTCGACGAAAGACGCGCCGCGACGTTTCTGAACAGCACCTTTCAGCTCACCTACCATATGAACCCGAAGATGAAGCTGAAGGCTGCCTACCGCACCACGAGGGACTGGTATAACGTCTACGTGATGCGTCAGTCCCGCCATTTTCCCAATGACTTCTCGCAGGATGACATCAACCGGGCGTTCCATAAGTGGGCTCGCACCGACACGACCTGGACCTACGTCTCCGGCGCTGATGACGATGGCGACGGCCGCATCGACGAGGAGGCGCTGAACGGTCTCGACGATGACCTCGACGGGCGTGTTGACGAAGACCTGCAGTGGTATGAATACAACGCCACCGACCACCTCCCGATGCGTAAGATACACGATGATCAGTGGCTTCTGACCTGGAATCACACCCTCAACCAGCGCACCTACTACAACATAAAGCTCTCGCGCTATATGGCCTCCCGCCAGATCCGCGGTATGGATAAGGATCCGGGCGAGTATGGTGAACCGGAGGAGCCTTTCACCGACCTGCCCGGCCCGGATGGATCATACAACGGTATTTATGATCCGGGCGAACCGTTCGTCGACCTGGACCACGACGGCATCTGGGACCCGGGTAATCCGGGAAACAACTACCCAGATTACCGTGGCTTCATGCTCCAGGGTGACGGGACGGACGACAACGTCGGCCAGCCGGTGCCTGCATGGTATCGGGAGAGATCGTTCGTGTGGGCCAGCAAGTTCCAGCTCACCAGTCAGCTCCACCGCTATCACCAGCTCCGCACGGGCCTCGACCTCAACTTCTACAGTATCGACAACGAAGTGCGTCCATATCCAACCATCGACAACGAGGGTAAGGGGATTTACACCGACATATACCGCGTCAGACCTACAGACGGTGCGGCCTACCTGCAGGACAAGATGGAATACAAGGACATCACCATGACCCTGGGAACCCGGCTCGACTTCTATATGCCGGGTGAACAGGTGCGGCACGTGATGGCGTTCGACACCTTCCTCGCTGACGGCAGCCCTAATCCTGACTGGTCACCGAGCTATGTCGCGTTCAAGGTTCCTGACAAGTTCAAGACCTATGTTTCACCCCGTCTGGGGGTCTCGTTCTTCGTAACTGAGGACGCTTATCTGCACGCCCACTACGGCCACTTCTACCAGCGGCCGCGCTGGAACGACCTGTTTGAGGAGGTCAACCAAATCCAGACCGGTGGCACGCCGCGGGTGGGGAATCCCGACCTCGAACCCGAGAAAACCGTGTCTTACGAGGTCGGCATATCATGGAACCCGTATGCCGACTACCTGATTGACGTCACAGGCTTCCTGAAGGACGTAAAGAACTGGATCAACACCCGTGACGGCTACTCCTGGTTCAGCGATAACTTCCCTGACATGGAGTTGCCCGTGAAGAGGTATGCGATTTACGACAACCAGGACTACGCCTTCTCGCGAGGGATCGAGTTCAACCTGTCGAAGGAATACGGCTCCAAGTTCTCGGGACGGATCACCTACACATTGAGCTGGACCAACGCCAAGAACTCTTACAACATCAGCACCCAGTTGATCCGCGAGAACTACGTTGAGCCGCCGCAGGCGCTGCCGGCGGGCTGGGATCAGCGTCACTCTATGGTGGCTAACTTCGGCATGCGCTACGATCCGCAGGAGCCGCTGTTCGGGATCAATGGTATGCCGGGCGATTGGGAGATGAACCTCATCTGGAACGTGCGCAGCGGCCTGCCCTACACCCCGACCGACCGCTCCGGGACCCGGATCGAAGGTCAGTATATGTCCAAACGGACGCCATCCACGGATGCGATCGACCTGAACCTGACCAAGTTCCTGACCTTCGGACGGTGGCAGACCTCACTCTGGCTGGAGGTGCGCAATCTGTTCAACCGTCGCAACCTGCTTCATGTTGATGACTACTATGGCCGCGTAGGCGCGCCGGAGGCATTCGATGACTACTCCGGGATGGAGGGCTGGCTCAACGATTCTGTTTCGCCCAACTATGTCTTGAACCCATTCTCCGGTCCCAATCCGGAAGCCTGGGACAACCCACGCTTCATCCGGCTCGGGCTCGGTCTGGCGTTTTAAACCGTGGGGAGGAGCTGTTTATGCTGAAACTTCATAGATTGTTCACCGCAGCGGTGGCCTTGACCATCGGTGTCTGCTGGGCGGGATCTGTTCTCGCTCGGACTGTAGATGCCGGGCCGGTGCGGGACAAGGGATCCACAGCCGGCACCGCCGCATTCGGTAAGATCCGCAAGCTGCTGGTGCACGACGTAGGCAACGTGCGGATGACCCTCTCCAACTGGGGCGAGCAGGGCAATCCGGATGGCGTCCCCGGTTACAGCGGCTTCGAGTTCCCGCTCGGCGCCGAGACCGACTTCCTCTACAGCGCGGGGATCTGGATCGCGGCCGTCAAGAGCGGGGAGAAGCTGGTATCGACCGGCACCGATGGCGACAACGGCACCAACGAGTTCGCCCCTTCCTTCGACCGTTACGTCGCCACCTCAAAACTGTATGATGACATAGCCGGAGATCCATACATCAAGGGAGCCAAGGAGATCGACGACGACGATGACTGGACCCTTGACGACGATCTCGACGGTGACGGTAAGCCTTCCACCAACTGGGACGGAGGCCTGGGCGCCATCGGCCGCGACGATGACGGTGACGGCCTGATTGACGAGGAGCTGGCCAACGGTGAGGACGACGACGGCGACGGACTGATCGACGAGGACACCGATGAATCAGGCGACGCCAACGGCGACGGCAACTGCAAATACGACCCCGAGCCTCACATTGATGAGGACCCGGCCGGCGACATCTCCGCCGACTTCATCGACAATGACTTCGATGGGCTGGTTGATGGAGACGACCCCGACTTCGATGGTGACGCCGTGCCCGGGTCTGACGACGACGACGGTGACGGTCTCGAAGACGAGGACGGCAATGCCCGCGGCACGCAGGAGTATTTCTGCGTCTATGACGACGTCTCGCTGGAAGAGGTTCGCAGCCCTGATACGGACGGCCACACCCCACTGAACGTGATGGTCCTCCAGCGGACCTACGCCTGGGGTGAGGCCTACGCCGCCTCCTTCGTCCTGGTGGATCTGGTCATCCGCAACATCGGTCTGGTGCCGTTGACTGACGTCTATATCGGGCTGTTCGCCGATCCCGACGTGGCAGCCCGGGGCGAAAGCGGTGACCCGGCCTCTGTTGACGACTGGAACTTCTTCGACAATTCCTTCTACGAAGACGATACCACCAAGCGATATACGATGATGATTCAGGGCGATGACACCCTCGACACCGACGGCGACCTTCCCGGGCTGTTCGCGATGAAGATAGTGCGCACTCCGGCCCCGCCTGAAGAGCTCAACATCGCCTTCAAGAACTTCGAGCGGGTGGCTGGCGGCGACCCTGAAACCAACGCCGACAAGTTCGATATGTTGTCCGACGATGAACGCAATAACGACCCACCCACCGCTCAACTGGGCGACTGGCGCTTCCTGATGGGATTCGGTCCCCGCGAGGGGGGCTGGTTCCCCGGCGACGAACGCAATCTGCTGATGCCGGGCGCGGAGCTGCCGGTCACGGTGGCCTATATCGCCGGCAATGATATGGAAGACCTCCACCGCAACGCCCGCTGGGCGCAGGCCATCTACGACAACGACTTCCAGGGGCCCGCCGCACCTGACCAGCCCAAATTCGGGGCAAACGCCCACCCCGACAGCGTCGAGTTCGGGGTAAAAGCCTACCCCGACAGGGTCCGGATCTGGTGGCTCGACAACTCGGAAGCCTCCGTTGACCCCATCACCCAGTTCGAGGACTTCGAAGGCTACCAGATTCAGCGCTCCGGCGAGGGGATCAACTGGTTCACCATCGCCCAGTATGATATAATCGACACCCTCGATGACCCCGAGTTTGAACGGGAGAACCTGAACCTGGGGATGCCTTACGATAATAATCCTGAGCCTGATCCCACCCGCACCAGCAGACAGGGATGGGACTGGGAGCTCGTCAGCATCGACACCACGCAGGATCCCCCTGACACCACCTGGCGAAGGCTCTACTGGTATGACGACTATGAGGTGCTGCGCGGCTGGACCTACTACTACATCGTGCGTGCCTTCGACCAAGGTGTAACCGGCGCCGGGGTGCTGAGAACATCGATTGGAAAGATCTACCTGGAGGCCACCACCGCTTACACTGAGGGAACCTCCCCATTCGGTAATGAGGTGGAGCAGGTCTTCGTGGTGCCCAACCCGTATAAGGGCAGCCAACATCAGGAGTATGGAGGCGCGCTTGACGAGGAGGGGCGAAAGATCTACCCCAGGAAGCTTCTGTTTATGAATCTGCCCGCCACCGGCGCCACCATCAACATCTACACCCTGGCCGGTGACCATGTGGTGACCGTGGAACATACCTCCGGCATCGACCTCTACACCTGGGATATGCGGAACAAGTATGACCAGGAGATAGTGAGCGGCATCTACTACTACGTGGTGGAAGGATGGTCAGGGGGGCAGAGGGGAGGGGGCCCCATCAAGATCGACAAGTTCGTCGTGCTGAAGTGAGGTGAACGATGAAGAATAATACCAAACTATCCGTGTTTCTCCTCGCCGGCCTGGCATTTGCCCTGGTGATGGCTGCGTGCACCGATGAACGAACCCCGCCGCCTGTCTCTCCGGACCAGCGTTACACGGAGACCATCATCCTGTTGGAGAACACCCCTGCCGCCGGAGAGGATCTGAGAGGCGATTTCTGGCTGCGGGACAGCCTTTCGGACTGCCAGCTCAATCTGACCTTCTTCTTCCACCCGGACGATGACCTGATCTGGTTGGAGAGGCTCGGCAACGAGGTGGACTCCCTGACCGAGATCACCGACAGCCTCAATATCTTAATCACGAACTACCTGCTGGAGGGTGACACTCTGTCAGCCGTCCGAGAAGCCGAGCTAAAGGCAGCCGATTCGCTCCTGATCACAGAGCGGCGTGTGCTCAGCGACTCGCTCGACACCTTCCTCGACGACCGGTTCAAGGTCTCGATCTGGCTGGACAGCGATACACTCGGGCTTTATCCTTCAGGGGTCTTCCTCGATTCGACCACGCTTCGTAACGATGCCACCCTGTATCCGGATACGAGCACACTCACCTATCTGGGCGATTCAATGGTGGTGTGGGGCCAGGGGATCTACCTGACGCCACATGATTCGATCAGCGGCTGGCGGGGTATGACTATGCGGCTGGATCTGACCGAGTTCTGGGTGGCTGATGCGGGGTTTGATGTCGGCGACCCCTATATTCACCCTATTAAGCCGGTGCGCGGTGATCCCCTGTCGAACCAGTACCCCGTGCGCGATTGGATCGACAGATTGACTCCCGGAGACCACACACTTCATATCCGCTTCGCCGAGCCGGGAATGGAGACACAGGTAACCGTCACTCTGATTGTAGTCTATAAGAGTGCGGGATGACGAGAATCCTAAAGCTTCAGGAGGAAATCGTGAGATTCAAGATACTGTTCGTCATCCCGCTGGCTTGCGTCTTCGCAGGCGGGCTGACGGTTCAGGCCCGGGAGGTGCAGAAGGTCGGTTCCACCAGTATGCAGACCCTGAAGATCGCCACCAGCGTGCGGGCTATCGGTATGGGGGAAACCTACTGCGCGGTGTCCGACGACATACAATCGGTCTTCTGGAACCCGGCCGGGCTGATTCATCTGGAGGGCTGGTCGGCATACTTCTCACAGATCAATATGCCGGCTGATATCCAGTTCAACACCGCCGCCGTGGCCAGGAATTTCGGTGATCGCGGCGTGTTCGGGGTGCATCTGCTGGCGATGACCACCGACGATATGCCGGTGCGCACCATCTTCTGCCCTGAGGGGACCGGCGAGAACTTCATGGCCTACGACATCATCGGCGGCGTCTCCTGGGCCCAGCGGTTGACAGACAGGTTTGTCTTCGGGCTCAACCTCCGAATCGCCAACTCGGGTCTGGAGGAAGAGAGCTACACCGGCGTGCTGGCCGACATCGGCACCCTCTACGAATCCGGTCTGCGTTCACTTAGGATCGGGATGTCGGTGCAGAACTTCGGACCGGACATCGAGTATTCGGGTGATTATCTCGACTACGCCGACCAGGGACGGCTTAATCGGCCGGCCCCACGGGAGGTCTCCTACAGCTCCGCGCCACCGCCGACCATTTACCGCATCGGGCTCGCAGCCAACCCGTTCACCATATTCGGGATCGAACAGTCCCCAAACTGGGACGGCACGATGGCGATAGAGATGAGCCACCCGAACGATAACCGCGAGCGGATCAATTTAGGGATCGAGGTCCTCTTTATGGATATGCTCGCTATGCGCGGGGGCTATAAGCTCAGGTACAAGAACAACATCGGTTACGACGAGGAGCGGTGGACGGCCGGCTTCGGCCTCTCCGTCCCGCTGCCCGGCAACATAAAGATCGCCCTGGACTATGCCTATATGGACTTCGGTCTTATCAACGAGGCCACGGACGACTTTATGACCGATCCGCACCGCTTCTCACTGGCCGTCAACTTTTAACCCACAGCTGGAGAGGATACTATGAAAAAGAATGATCTTCTTAATGTCGCCCCGCTGCTTCTGGCGTTGGCGCTGCTGTGGGGCTGTGAACCGAAAGACCCGGGCTCGCCCGGGGGCAACCAGCCGCCGGAGACGCGTATTGTGGTGGCGCCGATGGAAGGTGATACAGCCGACCACTATGTCTCCCCTTCACCGATGTTCCACGTGCAGTGGCTCGGTCACGACGCGGACGGAGTGGTCGAGGGTTACTGGGTCTGGGTGGATGACGAACCTGAAAAGTGGAGCACAGGCGGTGACAGCGCCTGGGCATTTGAGTCTGCCATAACCGATCCGGACAATCCGGATCGCACGTTACAACGGCACACTGTCAGGGTGGCCGCGGTGGATAACGAGGGGGCGCGTGACCCAACCCCGGCTGAACGCACCATCGATGTTTTTAACTACCCGCCGAGAATCACCGGGTTCGAGTCCAATTTCCAGGATTCAGATACGGTGGGAGCGGGGATCGACTTCTCGATTGAGTGGAGCGACGCCAACATCTCCGGAGTCGAGTTCAGGCTCTGGGTCGACGACCAGCCGGTTATGCTTGAGGTTATGGTGAGGGGGCAACTGACGCCGAAGGAGTGGACTCCGCTAAGCCGGTTCCAGTTCTGTGACACCTCCGATCCGGCGATCCTGGATGCCATCGATCCCGGGGTGCAGCCGGTGGACATATCGCTTCTGCCCCCCGGCCCTCGCGCGCTGAAGGTGGAGGTCAGAGACCTGGGAAATGCGATCGGTGAACCGGTCCACCGCCAGATTGTGGTCTCTGATATGGTCAGACCGTCAATGTCAGCCATCACCGCTATTTACGGAACAGCCGACTACTATCCCGACGGCTCCATCTTCTACCAGCCCCGCACTACCACCAGCATGACAATGACTGGAGCGGCGGATGATTATTCCGGCACCATCCACAGCTACCGCTACCGGGATCGTTCAGGACTGATCGGTGACACAACCTGGACCGACTGGGGCCCCGGATCTGCAGAGTTCAATGACCTGCCGGTCGGTCAGTATCAATTCCAGGCTCAGTGCCGCGATTTCGCCGGGTTCTACAGCGACACGCTGGATCATCTTATGTCTATAGTCGAGGCGGAGTTCAGCGGTCAGACCATCCTCGTCATCGACGAAACCCTGGACGGTAATGGTAATCCCGGCAGTCCCGATGACCCGCAGTGCGATGACTTCTATGCCGCTATCCTCTCGGGGCTGGTTGGCGAGGGCTGGACTGTCGAAACGCTCGACTACGCCACTCACGCGGTGGGAATTGAGAGCTACGTCTCTGCGCTGGATGTGTTCGACAAGCGGATCATCATCTGGCACGCCGACGATAAGAGGGCCTACGAACTGGCGGCCAACCAGGGGCTGCTTTCCCAATACCTCAACCGCGGCGGGCGGCTGATCCTGTCGGGCTGGGACGTTCTGGGAGCGTTCACCCTTACTGACGAGATTACTTTCAGCTCTGGATTCGCCTATACCTATCTGGGTATTGAAGGGGGTAAGCGGGCCACTCAAAAGGTCTTCGTCGGAATGACGGGTGTGCCTGAATACAACTACCCAGATCTAAATCTCGATCACGACAAGATTCCGGGGCGCTGGGACGGCCTCGACAAGTGCTGGGCGCTGTATCCCAGGCGTCGTGTGGACACTATCGGTGAATGGGTTGACTTCGAAGGTCCTGGAGCCGAGATGCACGAAGAGAGTAACTGCATCCGTAACTTCTCCCCCATCATCGCCTGGCGCACAATCGTGCTTGGCTTCCCGCTTTACTTTATGCAGAATGATGAAGCCAGGCTGTTCATCGAACGGGCGGTGGAGGACATCAGCCGGTAGCTCACTGTTCACACCACCTCCATCTCACTTATGGCGCCCCGTCATCCCGAACCTTCGGGACGGCGGGGCGCCGTCGCTCTCACGCTTCGCTTACAGGCTTGACATCTGCCGGGTTTCAGGCTATATTTTCTAATGAACAGGAAAAATGAATGATGAGCCATAAAAAATGACTGAAAACAAAGTTCGGATCCTGATCGCCAAGCCTGGGCTTGACGGTCACGACCGCGGTGCCAAGGTGCTTGCCGCCGCCTTTCGTGACGCCGGCTTCGAGGTCATATATCTCGGTCTCAGGCAGACCCCGGATATGATCGTCGAGGCGGCGCTGCAGGAGGATGTGGACGTCATCGCCATCTCAATCCTGTCCGGGGCCCATATGACCATCTTCCCCCGGATATGGAAGCTGATGGAGGAGCAGGGGTTGGACGACGTTCTGCTCACAGGCGGTGGCATCATTCCCCCTGAGGACATGGAAGAGCTTTACAGGCTCGGCGTGGGAAAGCTGTTCGGTCCGGGCACACCGGTTTCCGAACCGATAGAGTATATCCGCAGCTGGGTGAGCGAGCATCGGAAGGATTGAAGGTCGCCCTTTAGTAGTTGACAATCGATAATCGAGTGAGGTTTTATGTCCGGTCATTCCAAGTGGGCCTCGATCCGGCGGAAGAAGGAGAAGATCGATTCTGCGCGCGGTCGGGTCTTTTCCCGGCTGATCAAGGAGATCTCTGTGGCGGCGAGGTTGGGTGGTGGTGATGAGATGGGCAATCCCCGGCTTCGCAGCGCCATCGAGGCGGCCAAGGCGGCAAATATGCCGGCGGCGAACATCGAACGCGCCATAAAAAAAGGGACCGGCGAGCTTCCCGGTATCTCTTACGAAGAGGTCACCTACGAGGCTTACGGTCCCGGCGGCACGGCTCTCCTGATCGACGTGATGACCGACAACCGAAACCGGACCCTCAACGAAGTCCGCCACATCATCGCCAAATATGGCGGCAATATGGGGGAGGCCGGGTCGGTTGGCTGGATGTTCAAGCGCCTGGGGCTGATAAGCATTCCAGCCTCCGGAACCGATGAGGACAGCCTGATTCTGTCCGTCATCGAGGCCGGCGGCGACGACGTCAAGCTCGAAGACGACTACTTCCAGGTGACCACCCCGCCGGAAGCGCTGGGAGAGGTCCGCACGGCCCTCGTCGATGCCGAGTTCGCCGTGGAATCAGCCGCCCTGGCGCAGATACCGCAGACCTATATCCCGGTGGATGGCACCAAGGCCCGCCAGCTTCTGAAGCTGCTGGAGGCGCTGGAAGAGCACGACGATGTTCAGGATGTCTGGTCGAACTTCGACATCACCGACGAACTGCTCCAGAACGCATGAAGGTCATCGGCATCGACCCCGGATTGTCCGCCACCGGCTACGGGGTAGTAGAACGGATCGGCAACCATATCACCCCCCTGGGCTGGGGGGTGATACGCTCTGGAGGAAATCCACTGTCGCAGCGGCTTGAACGGCTCTACGGTGAAGTAGTGGCGCTGTTTAAGGAACACTCACCCGAGGTGGTGGCGGTTGAGGATATCTTCACCGGGCGGAACCCGCGCACATCTCTGACTTTGGGACACGCGCGAGGGGTGGTTCTGCTGGCGGCGGCTCAGGGGGGATACAGTGTGCAGGAATATCCCACTGCAACGGTCAAACAGGCGGTAGTGGGATACGGCCGGGCCTCAAAACAGCAGGTCGGATATATGGTGCTGAAGCTGCTCGGGATGAGCGGAGTGGAGCTGCCGGAGGACGCCTCCGATGCACTGGCGGTGGCGCTGTGCAGCATCTTTCGAGGGAGCTCCCCCTTACTC
>MWJR01000079.1 GCA_002127415.1 Calditrichaeota bacterium AABM5.125.24 | reverse complement strand
CGCCCGATCAGCCCGACTATATGGACGTTTCCCCGAATCAGATCGTCTCGGTGGCTGCAGCGCTTATTCCCTTCCTTGAACATGACGACGCGAACCGCGCGCTGATGGGCTCGAATATGCAGCGTCAGGGGGTTCCATTGCTGGTTCCCGCAGCGCCCCTGGTCGGCACCGGAATGGAGGCCAAAGCCGCCCATGACTCCCGCACCCTCCTCATCGCTGATCAGGATATGCGGATCGTCAAGGTGTCGGCCGATTCCATCGTTGCCGAGCGAAAGGTCTATGACCCCCGGACCGGACAGGACAAGCAGCCCACCGAACCGGTGAGCTTCAAGCTGAGCAAGTTTTATCGCACTAACCAGGACACCTGCATCAACCAGAGACCGCTGGTTGACCCCGGCGACTGGGTTCGCAAAGGTGAGGTGCTGGCCGACGGATGTGCCACCGAGAAGGGCGACCTGGCCCTCGGTCGAAACATCCTGGTCGCATTTATGCCGTGGAAGGGTTATAACTTCGAGGATTCCATCATCATTTCCGAGCGGCTGATGAGGGATGATGTCTTCAGCTCGATCCATATTGAGGAGGTGGAGCTGCAGGTTCGGGAGACCAAGCGCGGTCAGGAAGAGCTCACCAGGGAAATTCCCAACGTCAGTGAGGATGCCACCAGAGATCTTGACGAGAACGGCATAATACGCATCGGAGCCCTGGTGCATGAAGGGGATATCCTCATTGGAAAGGTTACACCGAAAGGCGAGACTGAGTTAACTCACGAGGACAAGCTCCTGAAAGCCATCTTCGGTGATAAGGCTGGTGATGTGAAGAACGCCTCCAAGACCGCCCGACCAGGAATGCTCGGCACCGTCATCAACACCCAGCTGTTCAGCCGCAAGCGGAAGGATCCCCAGTCACGACGTGAGGATAAGCAGCGGCTCGAACAGCTCGACCAGGAGTTCACACAGGTCTGCCGTGAAATAGAGCAGAAGATGCGGGTGGAGTTGGCTGAGCTGCTCTCCGGTCAGGTGGCCTTTGAGATAACAGATCGCAGCGGTGAGATGGTGCTCGTTCCGGCTGGAACCAAGTATGATACCGAGGTGATCTCCGGTCTGCCTCTGGACGAGCTTCAGTCCAGCATCAAGTGGTGTGACAGCCCTGAGGCTAACGGAATCGCCAATTTCCTCATTGACCGTTATCGTGAACGGGTCTACGATAAGGAAACTGACTACCGAAACGCTAAACACAAGATACAGGTGGGTGATGAGCTGCCCAGCGGCATAGTGCAGCTGGCCAAGGTTTACATAGCTCAGAAGCGTAAGATCCAGGTCGGGGATAAGATGGCCGGCCGTCACGGGAATAAGGGGGTGGTCGGGAAGATAGTTCCGGTTGAGGATATGCCGTTTCTGGAGGATGGAACCCCGATAGATATGGTTCTTAACCCGTTGGGGGTGCCTTCACGGATGAACCTGGGACAGCTTTTGGAGACTGCGTTGGGGTGGGCGGCATCGAAGCTGGGGGTTCATTTCGCAACCCCGGTGTTTGATGGAGCTGAGCTGGATGACGTGCAGGACTACCTGAGGAAGGCCGGTTTGAATACGGATGGCAATACGACTCTTTACGACGGCGGAACCGGCGAGCCCTTCGACCAGGATGTGACTATAGGTGTGATCTATATGATGAAGCTGTCACACCTGGTTGAAGATAAGATCCACGCCCGTTCCATCGGCCCGTATTCATTGATAACCCAGCAGCCGTTAGGCGGGAAGGCCCAGTTCGGAGGGCAGCGTTTCGGTGAGATGGAGGTGTGGGCGCTGGAGGCCTACGGAGCCGCCCACACGCTGCAGGAGATCCTGACGGTGAAGTCGGACGATGTAGCCGGTCGATCCCGTTCCTACGAGGCGATTGTCAAAGGTGATATAATGCCGTCGGCGGGGATTCCGGAATCATTCAATGTTCTGATAAATGAGCTTATGGGATTGGGTCTTGAGATTAAGCTGGAGTGAAACGTAGTGGCGCAAGGTATGTAGGCCGGACACTCTTGTCCGGCAAGACCCACCCACAACCTGCCGAACCTGAACGTAGGGGCGCAAAGTAGGCCGGACACTCTTGTCCGGCAAGACCCACCCGATACGAAAGGGAGAGTGTATGCCGTTAAGCCGTAAGCCATTCGAGGTCGAAAAGGACAACTTCAGCCGGATTACAATCAGCCTGGCTTCGCCGGAAGCGATCCTTAACAGGTCCCACGGTGAGGTTACAAAGCCGGAGACCATCAACTACCGATCCTACAAGCCGGAGAAGGACGGGCTTTTCAGCGAGAGGATCTTCGGACCGACCAAGGACTGGGAATGTTTCTGCGGGAAATATCGCGGTATCCGCTACAAAGGTATCATCTGTGACCGCTGTGGAGTGGAGATCACACGGAAGGATGTGCGCCGTAAAAGGATGGGTCATATCGAGCTGGCGGTTCCCGTTGTGCACATCTGGTTCTTTAAATCACCGCCTTCCAAGGTCGGCAATATACTCGGTCTGACCGGCCGCGATCTGGAGCGCGTCATCTACTATGAAGTTCATGCCGTCATACAACCCGGTCCGACTAACCATCAACCGAGGGAGCTGCTGACCGATGCTCAATACAATGCGACCCTGGATGAGCTGAGCCCTGAGAACCGTGCACTCCCCGATGACGATCCCAATAAGTTCATAGCAATGATGGGTGGTGCCGCTATCCTCGAGCTTCTCAAGCGGTCTGATATCGGCCAGCTGTCACGCGATTTCAGGAAGCGGATCACCCTGGAGACATCCCTGCAGCGGAAGGCCGATTTCATCAAGCGGCTGCGGATCATCGAGGCGTTTATGCAGAACGGGGATCCGTCAGAGAACCGCCCGGAGTGGATGGTGCTGCAGGTCATTCCGGTGGTTCCCCCGGACCTGCGGCCGCTGCTTCCCCTCGATGGAGGTAGATTTGCCACCTCTGACCTGAACGACCTCTATCGCCGGGTTATCATCCGCAATAACCGTCTTAAGCGGCTCATAGATGTCAATGCCCCGGATGTCATCCTGCGCAACGAGAAGCGGATGCTGCAGGAGGCGGTGGATTCGCTGTTCGATAACGGTCGTAAGTCGGTGGCAATGCGCTCGGACGGCAATCGACCCCTTAAATCCCTCTCCGATAACCTGCGCGGGAAACAGGGGCGGTTTCGTTACAATCTGCTGGGCAAGAGGGTTGACTATTCAGGCCGTTCGGTTATCGTGGTGGGGCCGGAGCTGAAGCTGCACGAGTGTGGATTACCGAAGGATATGGCCGTCGAGCTGTTTAAGCCCTTCATTATCCGTAAGCTGATCGAACGTGACTATGCCAAAACGGTAAAGTCAGCCAAACGGATGGTGGAAAAGAAATACGACTACGTCTGGGAGCTTCTTGAGGAGATAATCCAGGATCATCCGGTTCTTCTGAATCGGGCGCCGACGTTGCACAGACTCGGCATCCAAGCGTTCCAGCCCATCCTGATCGAGGGGAGAGCCATCCGGCTGCATCCCCTGGTCTGCGCCGCCTTCAATGCCGACTTCGACGGTGACCAGATGGCGGTTCATATCCCGCTCTCCCTTGAGGCTCAGATCGAGGCTCGCCTGCTGATGCTGGCCCCACGGAACATCCTGCACCCCGCCAACGGTCGTCCCATAGCCGTGCCGGAAAAGGACATCGTCCTCGGCTGTTACTATATCACCAAGATTCGTCCCGGTGCCAAAGGGGAAGGTAAGCTGTTCACCAGCCCCCAGGAGGCGTCGATAGCTTACGACAACGGCATCGTCGAACTGCATGCCCAGGTTAGAATACGGGTTAACGAGGAGGAGATTGAAACCACCATAGGGCGGGTGCTGTTTAACGATATCCTCCCTGAGTCGGTGAAGAGTGAGCGGTTCTTCAACGAGCTGATGACCAAGAAGAGGCTCGAAGAGATAGTGGCCGAGGTTTATAGTAAACTTGGCTTTGACGGCACTGCTGAATTTCTTGATGAGTTGAAGACACTCGGCTTCGCACGAGCAACCATCGGTGGGTTGTCGATCTCGCTGGCTGATGTCGAGGTTCCGCCGGAAAAGGGCGATCTGATAGCTGAGGCCCAGTCCAAGGTCGAGAAGATCCAGAGCCAGTACGAGGAGGGGCTGATCACCGACGGCGAACGTTATAATATGATCATCGACACCTGGACGCATACATCTATTGATGTTGCCGAGTCGATGTTCAGGCATATGCGGGTCTCCAGGGATGGTTTCAACCCGCTTTTTATGATGGCCGATTCCGGAGCCCGCGGCTCCAAGGAGCAGATCCGGCAGCTGGCCGGGATGAGAGGGTTGATGGCCAAGCCACAGAAGACTATGACCGGGCAAAAAGGGGAGATTATAGAGTCGCCGATTACCGCCAACTTCAAGGAGGGGTTGTCGGTGCTCGAATACTTCATCTCCACCCACGGCGCTCGCAAGGGGCTGGCCGACACGGCCCTCAAGACCGCCGACGCCGGATACCTGACCCGCAGACTGGTTGACGTGGCACAGGACATCATAGTCAGCGAGCGGGACTGCGGCACCCTGCGCGGAGTGGTGGTTGAGGCCGCCAAGGAGGGTGAAGAGGTTTCCGAGCAGCTATTTGACCGGATTATGGGGCGGGTGACTGCCGAGGACCTCTACCACCCGTTCACAGGAGATCTGATCCTGCCGGCCAACACCCTCATCGGGACAGGAGAGGCCCAGCTTATCGCCTCATCCGGTATCGCCAAGGTGCAGATCCGGTCGGTGTTGACCTGCGAGACGGTGGGTGGGGTCTGCTCGCTGTGCTACGGAGTCAATATGACCAACGGCAAGTTGATCAACCTCGGTGAGGCAGTGGGGGTCATTGCCGCGCAGTCTATAGGCGAGCCCGGCACCCAGCTTACCCTGCGAACCTTCCATATCGGTGGAACCGCAGCCCTGATCGCTACTGAATCGCAGGTCACTGCCAAGAGCGACGGTCGGGTCGAGTATGAGAATATAGATTTCATCGGCAAGGAGGATGGAACTTACATCACCCTGCGGCGCAACGGCCTCATCAAGCTGATCGATGAAAATAACCGGATACTCGCTCGTTACGCGGTTCCCTATGGTGCTACGTTATTAAAGGCCGACGGTGATACGGTCAAATCCGAGGAGATTCTATTCACCTGGGATCCGTATTCCGCGGTTATCCTCGCCAACAACACTGGCGTCGTTCAATTCCATGACATCAAGGAAGGGGTGACGGTGATGGAGTCGGTCGAGGAGGCGACCGGACAACGCAAGCAGGTTATCATCGAGTCCAAGGATCGCAAGCTCAATCCCCATATACACATCCTTGATGAGAAGAGTAAATCGACCGGGCAGTATATCCTGCCCATCGGTGCATTGTTAATGGTGCAGGACAGACAGAAGGTCAAGGCGGGCGATGCCCTGGTCAAGATTCCTCGCGAGGCCTCCAAGACCAAGGACATCACCGGGGGGCTTCCCCGCGTGGCCGAGCTGTTTGAGTCCCGCCGACCCAAGGACCCGGCTGTCGTCTCCGAGATCGACGGCACCGTCAAGTTCGGCCAGCTCAGACGCGGTGTCCGTGAGATAATGGTTACACCTTCCGATGAGTCGGTGGTTGAGCCCGACCCGTCTCAGGTTAAGAAATATCAGATACCGATCGGCCGTCATATACTGGTTCACGATGGTGAGCAGGTCACAGCCGGGGAGCGGCTGATTGAGGGCTCGGTATCGCCACAGGACATCCTCGCCATCCTCGGGCCCAGTAAGGTGCAGGAATATCTGGTCAATGAGATCCAGGACGTCTACCGGCTGCAAGGGGTGCGGATCAACGATAAGCACATCGAGGTCATCGTTCGTCAGATGATGCAGAAGGTGCGGATTGAAGACTCCGGAGACACGATGCACCTGGAGGGTGATCAGGTTGACTATGCCCGGTTGCTCCGAGAGAACCGGCAGATCGCGGGTAAGGTTGTGATACTCGAACCGGCCGATTCCCGCTTTGAGAAGGGAACCCTGGTGGATAAGGCTGCCTTCAACCGCGAGCTGCGCCGCATCCGCAAGGCTGACGGTAATGAGCCCGAGACCCGGCCGGCTCACCCGGCGGTCTACCAGCAGATCCTTCTCGGTATCACCCAGGCTTCGCTGGCCACCGAGAGCTTCATATCGGCGGCATCTTTCCAGGAGACTACCCGCGTTCTGACCGAGGCCGCCATCAGCAAGCGCACCGACACCCTGCGCGGACTGAAGGAGAACGTTATTATGGGGCACCTGATACCTGCCGGCACCGGGATGGCCCGCTACCGCACGATGATCGTTGAGGTGACTGAGGAAGAAGAGGTGAAACAGGTGGTGGTCGCCAAAGATGGGGCCCCCGATGAACATGTCCGAATCGCAGCTATGGCTGGAGAAGCGGGGGGAAATGATGTGGTTGATGAAGGGGTGACAGTGGAAGTAGGGGGCGACAGTGGTTCGAAAGGATTTATAAAAACAGGTGAAACGTAATAGATTGGCAAATATTATGTTGTAAGGCGATAAATGTTGACAAGATGTGTTAATAAGATTAAATTTGATAGTTTGACTTTAAGTAAAAGGTTACGTGCCTACGGCATAGGCCGGCTCAAACGAACGATTCTATTTTAAAGGGTAAAGCTTGCCGACTCTGAACCAGTTGGTTCGTAAGGGGCGCTGGTCGAAGAAGACGAAGAGTATGGCGCCGGCCCTGCAGCGATGCCCCCAGAAGCGCGGCGTCTGCGTCAGGGTATATACCACCACCCCCAAGAAGCCCAATTCAGCGCTGCGCAAGGTGGCGCGGGTGAGGCTCTCCAACGGCATCGAGGTCACCAGCTATATCCCGGGCGAGGGGCATAACCTCCAGGAACACTCGATCGTGCTCATTCGGGGCGGTCGGGTCAAGGACCTGCCGGGGGTGCGGTACCATATCATCCGGGGTGCTCTTGACGCTGCGGGAGTGGATGATCGCTCCAAAGGACGGTCCAAATACGGCGCCAAGAGGAGGAAGACAGGCTGATCCAACCTGTCGTTGCGAGTGAAGCGGGGCAATCTAATCAACCTGTCATTGCGACCCCGGCGAAGGCCGGGGGAAGCTATCTAACTAATTAGCGATGTCAAGACGAAAAAGAGCGGAAGTGCGGGAGATCCTCCCCGATCCGAAATACAACGACCTGCTGGTATCCAAGTTCATAAACTGCCTGCTCAGGCGCGGCAAGAAGAGCCTGGCGGAGAGGACCTTTTACAGCACAATCGACATCATCAGCCAGCGCACCAAGAAGGATGGTCTCGAGGTATTTCGGCAGGCGGTCGAGAATGTAAGGCCGGCTCTTGAGGTTAAGTCACGTCGGGTTGGCGGTTCAACCTATCAGGTGCCGATTGAGGTTCGTCCGGAGAGGCGGCAGGCTCTGGCTATCCGCTGGATTATTCATTTCGCCAAGGCCCGCCCCGAGCGATCTATGTCCACCAGCCTGGCTGCTGAGCTGATCGCCGCCGCAAACAACGAGGGTGCGGCGATCAAGAAGAGGGAAGATACACTGAAGATGGCCGAGGCCAATCGGGCCTTCGCTCACTTCAGATGGTAACTTTTAGCAACTTGGTAGGGGCGGCATTTATGACGTCCATCTGATTGAAAACCGGCTGCTTGAATATTTATTTATGGTTTAATTGGGGGGGAGTTCTTAAAGGCTATCTGTCTTAACGGAGGTGGTTGAAAGTGCGGACAGGTATCAACAAAAAAACTAAGTAAAGCTCAACAGGGTGCACAGTAGCGATGAAAAGCAGCCTGATGGCTGCTTTTCGTGTTTTAACGATTAAATGGAAACTGTAACCGAACATAAGACCACAACGTCGGATAAAGCGAAACCGTCCCATAGCGGAAAACCGGAAGGCGGCAATGCGAACCGACGCAGGAACCATCTGGAGGTGGTGCGCAATATCGGCATCATGGCTCACATCGACGCCGGTAAGACCACCACCACCGAGCGGATCCTCTATTACACCGGCAAGACCTATAAGATGGGCGAGGTCCACGATGGCACAGCGGTGATGGACTGGATGGACCAGGAACGCGAGCGTGGCATCACCATCACCTCTGCCGCCACAACCTGCCCCTGGAAGGGTCATCAGATTAACATCATCGACACCCCGGGCCACGTCGATTTCACCGCCGAGGTTGAGCGCTCACTGAGGGTGCTGGATGGTGCGGTGGCCATTTTCTGCGCCGTGGGAGGCGTCGAGCCGCAGTCTGAGACCGTCTGGCGGCAGGCCGACCGGTATCACGTGCCTCGCATTGCATACGTCAATAAGATGGATCGCTCAGGTGCCGACTTCTTCCGGGTTATCGAGATGATGAAGGAGCAGTTGAAAGCCATACCGATCCCGGTGCAGATACCGCTCGGACAAGGTGAGCTCTTCAACGGTATGATCGACCTGATACGTATGAGGTCGGTAACCTTCCGCGAGGAGAACCTGGGGGTGAAGTGGGAGGAGGGGGATATCCCCGGTGATATGGTTGAAGAGGCTAACGTCTGGCGGGAGCGGATGCTCGAATCGGTCTCCGACTTCGAAGATACCCTGATGGAGAAGTTCCTCGAAGGGAAGAAGATCAAGCCTGAAGAGATCATCGCCGCGCTGCGTCAGGCCACGGTGGACTGCCGGGTGACACCGGTCATATGCGGCTCCTCCTTCCGCTATAAGGGAGTTCAGCGGCTGCTCGATGCAGTGATGAATTTCCTTCCCAGTCCGTTTGATGTGAAGGCCGTGGTCGGTATTCACCCGCGCACTGAGAAGAAGGAGCATCGCGAACCGGATCAGGATGGGCCGATGGCCGCTCTGGCTTTCAAGCTCGTCACCGACCCCTATATGGGACGGCTGACTTATTTCCGGGTCTACTCTGGGCGAATGAGGACCGGGGATTCCGTGTTGAATGCCGTCAGCGGCAAGAAGGAGCGCATTGGACGGATCGTGAGGATGTTCGCCAATAAACGTGAGGATATAACCGAAGTCCTGGCCGGCGACATCGCCGCCGTCATCGGTCTGCGCCGGACCCGAACCGGCGATACCCTTTGCGATCCGAAGCACCCCATCCTCCTTGAGCGGATGAGCTTCCCCGAGCCGGTGATATCGATCTCAGTCGAACCGTATACCCAGCAGGAACAGGAAAAGTTTGTCAGCGCTATGACCAAGATGGCGGATGAGGATCCGACCTTCCGGTTTGGCTTTGATCCCGAGAGCGGCCAGACCCTGATCTCAGGTATGGGGGAGCTGCACCTGGAGGTTTCAATCGAGCGGATGCGGCGTGAGTTTGGGGTCAAGGTTCATCAAGGACGACCCCGGGTGGCCTACCGCGAGGCTATCACCGCTGCCGCCCAGGGTGAGGCCAGATTCGTTCGTCAGACCGGGGGACGCGGTCAATTCGCCCATGTGAAACTGGAGGTGACGCCGGGTGAACCGGGCAGCGGCTACCTGTTCGAGAATTGTATCGTCGGTGGAGCCATTCCGAGGGAGTTTATAGAACCGGCCAATCAGGGTATCCGCCAGGCGCTCGATAATGGTCCACTGACCGGCTTTCCGGTGGTGGACATCAAGGTCAGCCTGCTCGACGGCAGTCACCACGAGGTCGATTCATCCGAGCCGGCCTTCAGGATAGCCGGTTCAATGGCGGTTCAGAGTGCGCTGGCGAAGGCTGCGCCGGTCCTGCGTGAACCGCTGATGAGGCTCGAGGTGGTGCTGCCGGAGGTTTACCTGGGTGACGTTGTGGGGGATCTGAACTCACGCCGCGCTCAGATAATGGGGATCGACGTGCGGGGCAACGCGCAGGTGGTATCGGCCGAAGTCCCGCTGGCGACGATGTTCGGCTACGCCACCCAGCTCAGGTCGCTCTCCCAGGGGCGGGCCCTGTTCACAATGGAGTTCCTGCGCTATGAACAGGTGCCACCG
>MWJR01000090.1 GCA_002127415.1 Calditrichaeota bacterium AABM5.125.24 | reverse complement strand
AGTCCGTAATCATGTGGTCCAAGCAACCTGGCAAGAGCTATGTGAGTGAATAACTGCAGAAGTGTTCCGACAATCTGACCTGCCAGATTTACTCCGGCGCCCTTGGCCAACCTGGTGCTATCAGAGGTTCGAGGTTGAGGGGTAATTCCCCGATCGGGGAATTCTGTGATAAGTTCCTGCCCGTTAATGCTCAACTTTCCAGCTTAAAGCTTTTACGAAATCCGGAATAGCGAAGAAGATAAAAATTGCTGCGCCTAATCCAGAGTGATCCAGGACACATTATATGAGAACCCTTTTTATCT
Source organism: Calditrichaeota bacterium AABM5.125.24 (assembly GCA_002127415.1). Classification (GTDB taxonomy): domain Bacteria; phylum Electryoneota; class AABM5-125-24; order Hatepunaeales; family Hatepunaeaceae; genus AABM5-125-24. The sequence continues at coordinate 9,675 of MWJR01000090.1, read as the reverse complement.
TAAGGAGATGGAATTTCGATACAACCACCAAACCCAGGATTCCATAGAAATCCTGGGGAATACCTAACCGATTTAGTGTAAGACCCCTGACAATCACATAAGTCCAATATATTCAAAGACATATCTCAAGGCGGATACATCGATACACTTGAACTCCAGCAGCGGGCATCAACGACTGCCCCTTCAATCGCCACATAAATCGACCGTTGCTGTTAAAGAGATGCGAACTTTATATGAGAAAATATCTGAGTGCGGTTATTATTACTCTCAATATATTGCTTTGTAATTGAGATAATTATAAATTGGCGTTCAAATGTTGCAGCCATCGTAACAACCTGTAGTAATGCTGCATTTTATGCAACATATCCTTACGTGTGGTGGGAGACTGACTATCCGTTCACTACTGATTGAGATATAAGATACATATGTTTTTTCAAAGTATGTGATTATTATCACAAAAATTACTGAAGTTATTCACAAATACAAAGAGGAGGAAACAGGCAATGGCTGATAAGATGTTGATTTTTTGCGGATCGGATGAACCGCAGAAGGCAATTCCGCCGTTTATGCTGGCCTCAGGGGCTTTAGCGCTGGATATGGAAGTAACCATGTTCTTCACAATGAACGGACTGAATATCGTCCGCAAGGGCGGTGCAGAGAAGATAGTGCTGCCCGGTGCACCCAATACGCTTCCCGAGTTCATCGAGATAATGCAAGCCGGTGATGTCAGGATGATCGCTTGTTCAGCGGCATTACCGATCGCAGGCATGCAGGAGGAGGATCTGATCGAAGGCGTGGAATTCGGAGGTGTGGCGGGATTCGTTTTAGATGCCCAAGAGGCGGACGTTGTTTTAACGTTCTAAACAGGAACCTTTAATATAGCGGAGAAATCATCGGGGTAGACGTGGAATCCTGTTCCGTTTCCGCCAATCCCAAGCGCTTGATAGCCTTGACGCTGTTATCCAACCTGATTGTGAGCGTCTGAGACATCACCTTAAATCTCAGGATCATACAATCATCTGAACATTAAGGGCTTATCCGTAAATAGGGTTGTGGCAAGGCACACGCCCCAGCTTTTCCTGACTTTCGTCAGGACAGGCGCTGGGGCAGGCTCTCGTGCGCCTGTCCAAACAGCCACTTACTTGGCGGACGAGGGCGTCCGCCTTGCCCGTTGCTTTATTTAAGGATACATCCTTAACACCAGGATCAAACAATCATTTGAACATCAAAACACACAGGAGAAGTTACTATGGATGCAGGTGAACTCAACAACCTGAATGTTGACAAACTGGTGGACGCCAGAGGCACGGCTTGCCCGGGCCCACTGCTTGAAGCAAAGCGTTCCATCACGCAAGTCCCCAAAGGCGGGATTATGGAGGTGCTTTCGGCAGATGCGAGCACCAACAAGGACGTCCCACTTTGGGCCAAGAAGGTCGGTCACGAATACCTTGGAACCATAGATGAGGCCGGGTTCTGGCGGATCTTCCTGAAAAGGGGAAAGTAGTGGATCCAAAGGAACCAGCAGGTAACGCTGGTCTGAAAGTCTTAGCCTTCTCCACAAACAACATATCCGATCCGGGAATTGATCTCGCCGGCAGCGCCCACATGCACTATTCCCCATCAGTGCTGGTCTTGCCCATACCCTGTTCCAGCGGCATTAGACCGAGCTGGGTCCTTCACGCCCTGAAAGCCGGCTTCGACGGGGTCTTCATCGCGGCCGACGGAACGGACTGCGCCTATCTTCCGGACTGCACGGACCGAACCGGCAAGGTGTTCACAGAGGCGCAGACACTGCTTAAAGAGAACGGATACGACCCGAAACGGCTGAAGATGGCAGCCATCTGCTCGGTTTGTGCCGAGTCCTTCGTGTCGCATATGGAGAACTTTCAGAAGGATCTGATCGGCCTCGATACGGCTTGACCCGTCACTGCGATCCCGAAGCTTCGGGATGACGAGGCAATCTTTTGGCAACTCGCTGATTTGAGATTGCTTCCCATCAGCAGATGCATGCGAGCATATATCGTCCGCGATGGCAGAGCAAGTAACCTGAAAAGAGCAAATTCTATGAGATATGACATCCTTATCGTCGGCGGTGGCATAGCAGGATTAGAGTCAGCGTTGACAATGGGAGATATGGGATACGAGGTGCTCCTTGTGGAGAAAGAGGCGAGCATCGGCGGGAAGATGGTTCTGCTCAGCAAAGTCTTTCCAACCCTGGACTGCGCCAGTTGTATCTCCACGCCAAAGATGGCCGCTGCAACCCATCATCCTCGTGTCACCGTGCTGACACACAGCGAGATCAACAACATTGTCAGGAAGGAAGACGGCAGCTTTATCGTTAAACTTAACAAGAAGTCAACCTTTGTTGACTCTGCGGCCTGCACCGGGTGTTCCCAGTGCGAAACCGCCTGCACCGTGCCGATCCCCGACCAGTTCAACTATGATCTTGTTGCCCGTCGTGCCGTCTATATCCCTTATCCACAGGCTGTTCCGAAGAAAGCTCTCATCGACCGTCACGGATCGTCCCCCTGTTCTTTTGCCTGTCCAGCGGGCGTTAAGGCGCACGGGTATGTCTCCCTGGTGCGAGCCGGCAAGATCGAGGAGGCATTTCATCTGCACATGGAGGATGCTCCCCTGCCGGGAAGTCTCAGTAGAGTCTGCTTTGCACCTTGTGAAGAGGAATGCACCAGAGGAGAGCTTGAGGGACCTGTTCCTATTCGGGCGATCAAGCGGTTTATGGTTGACAGTTATTATAATGGGCATCCCGAGCCTGACTACGGACCGCCGGAGAGTCTCCTGGACGGCAAGGTGGCGGTTGTCGGATCCGGGCCCGCAGGGCTCTCGGCTGCCTATCAACTGGCACGAAAGGGATACCGGATCACGATTTTCGAGTCCGCACCTGAGGCCGGCGGGATGCTAAGATACGGCATCCCCGCTTATCAGCTGCCCAGGGATCTGGTTGACAGGGACATCAAGAACGTCACTGCCCTTGGCGTGAAGATCCAGACAAATACACTGGTAACCTCTGTGAAGGCATTGAAGGAACAGGGCTTCGGTGCTGTCTTCGTTGCTGTCGGTATTATGGAAGCACAAAGCATGGCCACGCCTGGAGAGGAGCTCGAGGATGTTATTGACAGTATGACATTCCTAAAGGAGGTGGAGACCGGTGAGATGGTCGATCTCAGCGGTGAGACAGTGATGGTGGTAGGAGGCGGAACGCAAGCCATCGAGCCTGCGAAGGTGGCGCTTCGCCTGGGTGCAGAGAAGGTGATTATCCAGTACCGACAGTTCCAGAAGAATATAATCGAGATACCGGTCCCTGACTGGGAGATTGATACAGCTACCCCAGAGGGTATAGAACTCCAGCTCCTCAAGACACCCAAGCGGTTTATCGGTGTAGAAGGTCGTTTGGTGGCGGTTCAAAGCCTCTCTATGAGACTTGGCAAGCCCGGTTCCAACAATGGACATCGACCTGTTCCTGTAGAGGGTTCTGAGGAGATCATACCCGTTGATCTGGCAGTCTTGGCAATCAGACTACACCCTAACACCAATCTTTTCAGGCAGGAGCTTGACATCAACAGGAACGGGGCAATTGCCGTAAATGCTGAGACGCTTGAGACATCTGTTCCTGCGGTCTTTGCTGGTGGAGATGGTGTTACCGGGCCTTCAAGCGTTGCCAAAGCTATCGGCCAGGGCAAGCGGGCGGCGTTTTATATCGATCGATATCTCAAGGGCGAGTCTCTCGTTGATGTTGTATTTGATAAGAGGCTTCCGGTCGTGGATAAACGTTCTGTGATCTCTCGGTATAAATCAATCTCCAGGCGCGAGCCCATCACACGCTGATAACTGAAGCAACAATGGGAATACGAAACTCGAATTTCGAGATTATATGTATGTGTATTAGTATAGTCCATCAGAGAAGGATGAATAATGAGGGAACAACGCAATTGTTAATAGAGATAACACAATGAGTGAGACCAGGCGTAAAGCTGTTCGGCTGACCATTGACGGGCGCTCAATCGATGCTGAAGAGGGGAAGACCATCCTCGAGGTGGCGCGGGAACACGGCATTGAGATTCCCAGACTGTGTTACCATCCAGGACTCGAACCGATAGGTGCATGTCGGATGTGCATCGTCGAAATCACCAAGCCGGGCTGGAACGGTCGTAAGAGACTGGAGACAAGTTGCAACTACCTGATCGAGGAGGGGTTGATCGTCGATACCCAGAACCCCGTAGTTAGAAAGAACCGCAAAATGTTGCTGGACTTGCTGCTGGCACGCGTGCCTGATTCGGATGTGATCCGTCAGCTTGCCGCTGAGTATGGCCTACACGACACAAATTTTCCCAAGCGTAAGGATGCTGACAACTGCATCTTGTGTATGATCTGCGTGCGGATATGTGAAGCAATTGATGTCTGTGCTATCGCTCCTTTGTACCGTGGGCCGGATAGAATTGTCGGTGTGCCGCACAAAGACGACTGCATCGGCTGCCTCGCCTGCGCCCTGAGCTGCCCGACCAACGCAATCCCCTTCGAAGAGTTCGACAATAAACGCCGGATCTGGGAAAAGGAGTTCGATCTGGTTCGCTGCAAGGTTTCCGGCGAGCCCATCGGCACCCCCGAGCAGATCGAGCACTTCGCCAAACGGTGCGGTCTGCCGAAAGAGGATTTCCTTAAAAGCGACAGTGCCCGCAAAAAGGAAACCGCTGCAAAGGATGCCAGGTTGCGGATCTGATGGAAAAGATTGTGGCAAGGCGGACGTCCTCGTCCGCCGTTCAAGGAATGGGATATCCTGGCGCACGAGGGCCTGCCCCAGCGCCTGTCCTGACGAAAGTCAGAAAAGCTGGTGGCGTGCGCCTTGCCCGTTGTTTTATTAACAGCATAGAGATATAACATGGCCAAGCAACTGTTCGTCACACCATACCGTTGTATCGACTGTAAGAACTGCGAAATTGCCTGTAGTTTCATCCACACGCAGGACCCACAAAAGCCCGCCCTGCCTCGTATCCGGGCATATACGTTTAAGGGCGACGTCCATTCGGTGGCGCTCTGTCAGCAGTGCGAGGAGCAGACGTGTCTGGAGGTCTGTCCGACCGGAGCACTGGTGCGAGACCCGGAAACCGGCGTCATCAAACGGACCGACGCCTGCATCCTCTGCAGGACCTGCGCCCTCGCCTGCCCATACGGTAACATCCATTTTGATCCCTTGAACAAGGAGATCGTAAAGTGCGACCTTTGCGATGGGGATCCGTTCTGCGCTAAGTATTGCCCGAGCCGGGCGCTGATCTGGGCGGAAGAACCCGCTCCTGATCTCGAGCCTGAAATGGAGGTCGAAGGTTTACTCGGCGAGGAAGAGGCGCGCTATAGCGCCAACCGGTGCCTTGACTGCGGTGGCTGTTCTGAGTGCCACGAGTGTGTTAATGTCTGCCCGGCCGACGCGGTCAAGCTCGATATGCGCGATGAAGAGCAGATATTGGAGGTGAGTTCCGTCATCGTCTCCACAGGCTTCAACCTCTTCGACGCTCACCTGAAGCCCACTTATGGATATGGTCGTTATCCGAACGTCATCACCGCAATGCAGATGGATCGCCTCCTCTCACCCACCAGACCTTTCAACCATGTGATCAGACCTTCAGATGGTAAGAGGCCTGACAACATCGCCTTCGTGCTCTGCACCGGCTCACGAGACCAAACGGTCAACAACCGGTTGTGCTCCAGGGTTTGCTGTATGTACTCGATCAAGCAATCGCAGCTCATAATGGGGGCGCTGCCGCTTGCAGACATCACAATATACTATATCGATATCAGAGCTTTCGGTAAGGGATACGACGAGTTCGGCGAGCAGGCGAAGGCCATGGGAGTCTATTTCGTAAAAGGAAAGGTAGCGGAGATCAAGGAGACGGAGAATAACAACCTCACAGTGTTCTACGAGGACATTGCGGGTGGCGACGGCTTGAAGGATGCGGAGCACGATCTCGTGGTCCTGTCCGTAGGTCTTCTGCCCAACATCGATGCCCTCAACCTGTTTGACGAAGGGCTACTTGAGGCGGATATATACTCATACGTCAAGGAGATCGATGAGGACATCAATCCGGGAAAGACGAGTATCGACGGTGTGTTCGTTGCTGGAGCAGCCTCCGCTGCCCGGGATATCCCGGATAGCATTCTTCACGCCGGCGCTGCTGCAGCGCAGGCGGCTGCCTACATAGAGAGAATGAGGGCAGACAAATGAAGGACAGGAGAATTGGTGTTTTCGTCTGCTACTGTGGTGGAAATATCTCGGATTATGTGGATGTTAATAAGGTCCGGGATGCGATAGAGAACGAGCCGGGTGTGGCAGTGGCTAAAACGCACATGTTCACATGCTCTGACGCTGCCCAGCAGGAGATAATTGAGGACATCCAGAACGAGAAGCTCGATGGTCTGGTGGTTGCTTCCTGCTCACCGAAGCTTCACCTCTTTACCTTCAGGGCTATGGCGGAGCGGGCCGGGCTCAACCCGTATCAATACGTTCAGGTGAACCTCAGGGAACAGTGCTCCTGGGCGCACAGGGACAATGTTGAACTTGCCACTGACAAAGCCATCCGGCTCGTGCGGGCGGGAATTGCCAAGACTCGCCTCACTGAGCCTCTATCCACGTTACGCATCGAGACCAAGCCGAAGGTGCTGGTGATCGGAGCGGGTGTTGCCGGTCTGCGCGCGGCACTGGCAATCTCCGACCTTGGTCTCTTTGTATTCCTCGTCGAGAAAGAACCGGAGGTCGGGGGGTGGACCAGAAAGTGGAACAAGATGTTCTTCCACGATCAGCGCGGTGACGACATCATCGACATGTTGAAAGATCAGATTAAACAGCGGGAGAATATTACCTTATTTACAAATGCCGAGGTTGTTGAAAAGGGCGGCAGCGTGGGTGATTTCTCCATAAAAGTGCGAGTAGGGAAAGATGATACGATCTCCCTGGAAGTCGGCGCGATAATCGTAGCCACGGGCTTTGATGTCTATAAACCCGCAGAGGGCGAATTCGGTTACGGCCTGGACGGTGTCATCAGGCTGCCTGAGTTCAAAGACCTGGTGACCCAATCAAATGGCACGATTAACTACAACGGACGCACAGTAAAGAACATCGTTTATATCTACTGCGTCGGAAGCCGGCAATTCGGAGACATAGACAACCCAAACCTTTACTGTTCCCGCTACTGCTGCAGTGCGGCAGCCTACGAGGCGCTCTGTGCCTACGAGAAAAATCCCGAGCTTCACCAGTTCCACCTCTTCCGTGATATGCGGACTTACGGCAAACACGAGGTTCTCTATGAGGAAGCTCGCACCAGGCAGTCCATCTTCATCAGGTATGAAGACGAAGACCCGCCGGTGGTGGAGCGTGTGAAAGGGAAATTACGCGTCAGGGTGCACGATCAGCTCACTGGTGGCGAGGAGCTCGAAATCGAGCCTGACCTGGTTGTTCTCGTCACCAGTATGGTGCCCCGTGAGAACGATAAACTGGTGGACATACTGAAGCTCCCGGTGGGATTAGACGGGTTCTTCAACGAGATTCATCCCAAGCTCAGACCTGTGGAAACGGTGGTTGACGGAGTTTTCATCGTCGGAGCCGCCCAGAGTCCCAAGACGATGGCAGAGAGCGTAGCTTCGGCTCTATCGGGGGTCTCCAAGAGCGCTGCGCTGTTGATGAAAGGATACGTCGATCTCGAACCGTTCATAGCCAGGATCGATACTGAGCTCTGTGAGTGGTGTGAAGAGTGCACCAAAGCCTGCCCGTATGACGCTGTTGAGAAGGTGTCGGTTGACGGCAAGGAGGTCGCGCACATCATAGAGTCCCTTTGCAAGGGCAGCGGAGCGTGCATTCCTGTGTGTCCCAAGGATGCCATTGATATCGAGGGATACACTGATGTTCAGGTCAAGGCGATGATCGATGCGCTTATCCAGGAGGCTGTGTAATGGAGAACCAGATAACCCGCGACCTCGCTGAGGTGATGAGAGACGAAATGGCAATTAAGGATAAAATCGTCGATCAACTTCGCGAAGTTCCCAGGACGATCTCCGAGATTGCCGATTCACTGGGATACCCGAAGCATGAGGTTGTGTTCTGGGTGATGGCGATGTGGCGATACGGCACCCTCGAAGAGACGGGTAGTCCGGACGACGAGGGATACTACCAATACCAACTGAAGGAGTGAGGATCTAAAGTGGCAAGAGTCAACCCAAGTTTCCTTGACGAGGTTAGTTGTTCGAGTGATTTCAACGCCTTCGCCTGTATGAATTGCGGAGTCTGCACCGCCGTCTGTCCCATGGGGCTTGACCTGCTTCCCAGGCGGCTGTTCCGCTACGTTCTGATAGGACTCGAGGACAAGGTCATCGAGAATACAGAGACCATCTATACATGTCTGTTGTGCAAGATGTGCGAGGAGAACTGCCCCGCAGAGGTGAAGATAGCGGAAAATGTGAAGTGTCTTCGCAGCTACATCAATCGTAAAGTCTTTAAACTATAAGAGAATAGAACGATGTCACTACCGACAAGGGATATCCTGGGGGTCCTGGTCGATAATCTTAGCAAGAGAAAGACAGTGACGCCCCTGTCCCGGCAAAAGGCAACCGGCTGGGCGGAGGGACTGAACATCCCGATGGGAGGCGAAACAGTAATCTATACCGGCCACATGTATCAACTTATGCCTGCCATCATCGCTATGGAGAAGGTAACGTCGCGGTTTGAGAACTCCTGGATGAACAATTTTTTCTGCTTAGGTCGGATATTCAACAAGGTCATCAATACCTCCTGGTTCATAACCCGGACCCGCCCCGAAGAACAAGAGATTTTCAACAACCTTCTATGCAACATTGCCCGCCTGCTCAGATCAGCGGAGATTGAGTTTGGCTACCTGTATGAAGATGAGTTATACGTGGGAACACTGGTCCATGATGAGGGCGTCAATGACGTTTTCCTGAAGCATGCCCGCAGGGTGCACGAAGTGCTGAAGAGGCACGGCGTCAAACGGGTCATCACCGTGGACCCTCATACCACAAACATGCTCAGGAGTGTCTATCCCGGGATCATCGAGGGGTTTGGGCTCGAGGTGAAAAGCTATCTGGAGGTGTTAGCTGAACGGAACATGGATCCGGTAAAAAAGCTCGATCTGGATCTCGTTGTGCACGACTCCTGCGTCTATGCGCGCTACGAGAATGTCATCGAAGAGCCGCGGCTTCTGCTTCAGAAGGCCGGCGTCAGGCTCAAAGAACCGGAATATGCTAAGAAACTGACCTACTGCTGTGGGGGCCCCGTCGAGTCGCTTTTCCCAGGCAAGGCGCGCGCCATAGCCGAGAAACGGATGGCTCAACTCATAAGCAGCGGTAGTAATGTCGCAGCTATGTGTCCTATCTGTCTGGTCAATCTCAAGAATGCTGCAGCCAAGGAGAGGAATATGTCCGTCAAGGACATCTCGGAGTACCTGGTAGAGGCCTATTGTGACGCATCCGGGCTCGTAACTGGAACATCGAGTCTGGTATAGGTTCCCCGGTCTGATTCACTATTAATGGGGGCATTTTATAGTTGACGTTGAGCTCTGTCATTCCGACGCAGGTCGGAATCCAGACAGCCCCGAATTCGTCTGGATACCGGCCCCCTGCTTTTCCCTGCCTTCGCAGGGACAGGCGCAGGGGCATGCT
>MWJR01000207.1 GCA_002127415.1 Calditrichaeota bacterium AABM5.125.24 | reverse complement strand
GTTTGTATTTTTTCCCTTTCTGCAGCGCCTCCATAAAGTCGTCGGTGACGGCCACCGAGATGTTGAAGTTGGTGATGGAGGTCATATCCCTCTTGCAGGTGATGAAGTCGCGGATATCGGGGTGATTGACCAACAGGATACCCATATTGGCGCCGCGGCGGGTGCCGCCCTGTTTGATGGTCTCGGTGGCGGCGTTGAAGACGGTCATAAACGATACCGGACCGGATGCGGTCCCTGCGGTGGACTGCACCATCGAGGCTCTGGGCCTGAGCCGGGAGAAGCTGAACCCCGTGCCGCCGCCGCTCTTATGCACCAGAGCCGCCTGCTTAACGGCCTCGAATATCCCCTCCATAGTGTCATTGACCGGCAGCACAAAGCAGGCTGACAACTGCCCCAGGCGTCGACCGGCGTTCATCAGCGTCGGGCTGTTGGGGAGGAAATCGAGCGAGGCCATCATCTGGTAAAAGTCGCGCGCTATCCGGTCGGTGTCGATCTTCCGATGGTAACGTTTTTCATTCCTGACCAGCGCCGTCGCTGCCCGCCAGAACATCTCCTTGGGGGTTTCGACCACGCGGCCTCGGGAGTCCTTCTTAAGGTAGCGACGCTGGAGGACGGTGACGGCGTTTTCTGACAACACAGGATCCGGCAGCTCGCCTATAGGGCTGTGGTGTCTGGTTCGCCTGGTTGACGGGGTATGACGTCGCTTAGCCCCGCTAATCAGGCCTTTTCCGTTTCCGGAAAGATCGGTGGATAGCTTCTCAGCCTTCGGTTGAGCTGAGAGATTTGTTTGACTGGGCATCAGATTCCTCGTTGGTCACCGCAGCATTTGGATAGTTATGCGGTCTATATTCGGATAACCTTAAATAGTCGGATTTTACAGGTAAATCAACAGGGGGTTCAGTGAAGACCTTGCGATCAACTTCAGTGCTTCTCAGGGAGCGATGTTAATATAATCTCCTCCATTCCTCTTGTCAAGAGAAATTTACAAAAAAACGCAAAATGTAGCGTGAACATATGTTCACCACACAAAGAGTTGGGTATATTTCTATATCCAAAGCGGGTATACAGAGGGATTTGCAGCCGTCTAAATAAGCAGGCGAAAAGGGGCGACCCTCAAGAGCCGCCCCTGGTGAGGAGGAGGAGTATTGGAGCAGTGAAGCTCCAAAGTGTGATACGTTTAAGCAATGGGTTGGTTTGAGATTCATTCAGGAGAGTCCGGACCGCTGTTCGAGCCGGTCAGGGATAACCGGATGTTACCCGGTATTACAACAGAGATCGAAAGGGCGGCTTTGCTGCCGCCCTTTGATGCGGGGGCGACGAGACTCGAACTCGCGACCTTCGGCGTGACAGGCCGACACTCTAACCAAACTGAGCTACGCCCCCGGAAACCGGATCCGCCGAAATGACCCACGTGGTATCGTCGGCGTTTCGTTTCAAGGCAATATACGTCATCAATCGACCCGCTGCAATACCCTTCTGAAGACTGTAGTGTCTGATTGTGAACTTGCGGGGCAGCCGTCCGATCCCTTCGTGCCTTTCAGGTGCAAGCGCCTGGCCAGCCCTTGCCCATCCCTTGCGCGTGGTGGGCGTGGGTATTATCTTGTAGAGTTAAAGTGCTGTCAGGTGCCCTCACCAGACAGCGATACAATATGGGAAAGAGAAGACATAGCCCGGCGAGCCAACAGAAACAATGTGGCCCGGCGAGCCACAAAGAACAATGTGGCCCGGCGAGCTTGCTCGCCGGGTATCTCCTGATTTGATACAATGAAGGTTAAGCACTATCTGGATGAGGGACACGCCCACTATCTAACATTCTCATGCTATAAACGGCTCTGGCTTTTTAAGGATCAGTGGATGTATTATGAGTTCTTGAAGCACCTTGACTCAGTTCGAAAACGTATGGACTTCAAATTGTGGGCGTATGTGGTGATGCCCAATCACGTGCATCTTCTGATATACCCTGAAAATACCCTGTCAATATCGGCAATTTTATATTCGGTTAAGCACGGTTTTAGCCACAAGGCTTCGGAGCATTTGAGGGTTCGACGACCCACGGTTGCGGACAAACTTGTTTACAGGAAGGGAAACCATCTGTATAATCGCTTCTGGCAGGTGGGTGGAGGTTATGACAGAAACATCTCTGGATTGGACAAGTTGCGTCACGCAGTAGAATATATTCACTTCAACCCGGTTCGGAAGGGGCTTGTTCGCAGGCCGACCGACTGGCGGTGGTCGAGCGCGGGGTGTTACGAATATGGCACGGACGAAGCAATTGCTGTTGACAGGTTTGAGTGGTGGTAGGGAGATACCCGGCGAGCAAGCTCGCCGGGCCACGAGCCCCAGACGGTGGCGCAGGCGTCCCCGCCTGTGCACATCCGCAGGATGTATCTCGGAACCCGACTTGCAAGCAAGCCCGCCCTCACGAAAGTGAGGGTCGGGCCACCCGACCGACGAATATCAACTTTGTTACTTTGTCACTCTGTAACTTTGTCACTCTTGCACTCAGGAACTTAGGCACTTAGGAACTTTCTTAATGACCTCCTACATCATAAAACGCATCCTGTTGATGATCCCGACGATGTTCGGGATTACGATTGTCACGTTCCTGATCATACACCTTGCGCCGGGGGATCCGGCTGCGATGAAGGCACGCGCCGCCGAAGGGATGATGGAGGGGATAACCGAGGAGGCCATCCAGAAGACCCGCGAACTCTACGGACTGGACAAACCGCTCCACGTCCAGTACTGGTCCTGGCTGAAGCGGATTGTCACCCTCGACTTCGGCGAGTCGATCAAGTTCAAGCGACCTGTGTGGGACGTGCTGAAAGAGCGGATTCCCATCTCCATCCGGCTGGCGCTGACCGCCATCGTCCTGGCTTACATCATATCAATCCCGCTGGGGATATATTCAGCCAGCCACCAATACTCCCGCCTCGACCGGGGGATGACGCTGCTGCTGTTCATACTCTATTCGCTGCCGTCGTTCTGGGTGGCGACGATGCTGATCGTCTTCCTGGGGGGAGGCGACTTCCTCGACATCTTTCCGGTCTTCGGGCTCTCATCGATAGGCGCCGCAAAGATGGGCTTCTGGGGCCGGTTCTGGGATGCGGCCTGGCACCTGGTGCTGCCGATTTTCTGTATGACCTACGCCTCGCTGGCGGTGCTGTCGCGCTATATGCGCACTGCGATGCTGGAGGTCATCCGCCAGGATTACATCACCACGGCCCGCGCCAAGGGGCTCTCCGAGAAGGTGGTCATCCTGAAGCACGCCCTGCGCAACTCGCTGATCCCGATTGTCACCCTCCTGTCCGGGATACTGCCGGCGGTTATGGGCGGGTCGATCATCATCGAGACCATCTTCACCATCCCGGGGATGGGGCGGCTGGCCTGGGAGGCCATCCTTGCCCGCGACTACCCGGTCATTATGGCTGAATTTACCATCGTATCGTTTCTGACCCTGTTGGGGATACTGTTGTCGGATGTTCTGTATTCGGTGGTTGATCCGCGCATCGCGTTCGAACGCAAGGGGGCCTGATGACAGATGATCGATGGTCAATTGTCAATGGTCGATTGTAAATTCATATATCGTGTTGTCATCCCGAAGGTTCGAGATGATTGATAATCAAGGACTCATGTGTCAGGTGAGGACACCTGACACCACAATTTTAGTTGTAAATTCGCTTGCTTCCGCCTGCTGAAAGGTGAACATCATGGAAGGTAAGAACAGCTTAATATCGGGTCAGTTGGTTATGTCTGGACAAACAGCATTTTACAGGATCCCCGCCGTTCTGATTGTATCTGTCCTGCTCGCTGCGGCGATGGTTTTGAGTGGCTGTGATGTCTCAGCCCGGTGGGACCTGAAGCGGGCCGAAAAGGCGCTGAAAGCGGCCGATGACGCCAACGCCGAGTTCTGGGCTGAGAAGGAATATCGAAAGGCTCAGAAGCTGTTTGAGGAGGCAATGGATTTGGCCCGGGTCAGGAGTATCAACAAGTCACGAGATAAGGCGTCTGAAGCCAAGGATTGGGCGGATGAGGCCATCCTGTGGGCCACGATCCGCGCCGAAGAGATGGAGAAGGAAAAGGCCAGCATAAACAGCAAAAAGGAGTAAATTATGGGGACACCATACTTAATTACATAAGGAATATACAATCATCAAGAGTCACTCGTAATTAAGTATGGTGTCCCCATAATTCTGCGCCCCTACTATCCTACCTTGAACACCAGTTCTTCGTCCTTGATGTCCACCTTCACCTCCGAGCCCTGCTCAACCTCGCCAGCGATCAGCGCCCGTCCGAGGCTGGTTTCGAGCCGGTTCTGGAGGTATCGCTTGAGCGGCCTGGCGCCGTAGTGGGGGTCATGGGCTGCCCTCGCCACGAACGAACGCGCCCGCTCGGTAATACTTATCTCGAGCCCCCGATCAGCCAGCCGTCGGTTCAGATCGGCCATCTGAAGATCGACTATCTTCTCCATATCCTCGACCGTCAGCGGTTCGAACATCACCACGTCATCGACCCGGTTCAGGAACTCCGGGGGGAACCCGGCGGTCAGTTCTGCCATCACCCGCTGGCGCACATCGTCCGGGATGCGATGGGGGGAATCATCGCCCCCCCCCTCAGTTCCCCCCCTGCCAAGCAGGGGGGGAGTGTCAAGTAATATATCTCCGCCGATGTTGGAGGTCATAATTACCACTGAGTTCTTGAAATCGACGGTTCGACCGTGTCCGTCGGTTAGCCGTCCGTCGTCGAGGAGCTGAAGCAGCACCGAGAACACCTCCCGGTGAGCCTTCTCGATCTCGTCGAACAGGATCACAGTGTATGGCTTGCGGCGGATGGCTTCGGTCAACTGACCGCCCTCCTCGTAGCCCACATATCCGGGCGGCGCGCCGATGAGACGAGCCACCGTATGGCGCTCCTGGTATTCCGACATATCAATGCGGATCATAGCATCCTCGCTGTCGAACAGCGCCTCGGCCAGCGACCTTGCCAGCTCGGTCTTGCCGACCCCGGTCGGTCCCAGGAAGATGAACGAGCCGATAGGCCTTCGCGGGTCCTTGATGCCGGCCCTGGCCCGGATGACCGCATCCGAAACCGCCTGCACCGCCTCATCCTGACCTATTACGCGCTGGTGAAGAATCTCAGCAAGACGCAGCAGCTTCTCACGTTCGCCCTCCAGGATGCGCGTCACCGGGATGCCGGTCCAGTGCGCTACTATACAGGCGATCTCGTCCTCGGTGACCTCCTCCTTCAGGAGCCTACTGCCTTCCGTCTCTGAGAGCTCAGCTTCGACCTCCCTCAGCTGTTTTTCCAGCTCCACCATATGGCCGTATTTCAACTCGGCGGCGCGTTCCAGGTCGTAGTTCCGCTCAGCCTTCTCTACTTCGAGCCGGGTCTCTTCAATCCGGCTGCGCAGCTCCCGGGCGCGGGCGATGATATCCTTCTCAACCTCCCACCGCGCCTTCAATTCATCGCCACGTCGGTGCAGCTCTTCGAGCTCGCTCTCCACCGCCCTGAGCCTGTCGCGGGACTTTTCGTCCTTTTCGCGGCGCAATGCCTGGCGCTCGATCTCGAGCTGGGTGGCACGGCGGGTGATGTCGTCGAGCTCGGAGGGCATCGAATCGATCTCGGTGCGTATCAGGGCTGCGGCCTCATCCACCAGGTCGATTGCCTTGTCGGGGAGGAAGCGGTCGGATATATATCGGTTCGACAGGACCGCTGCGGTAACGAGGGCGTTATCCTGAATGCGCACCCCGTGATGCACCTCGAACTTCTCGCGCAGCCCGCGGAGTATGGAGATGGTATCCTCGACGGTGGGCGGTTCGACCAGCAGCGGCTGGAAGCGGCGTTCCAGCGCCGGGTCCTTCTCGATGTGCTTCCGGTATTCGTCGGTGGTGGTTGCGCCGATGCAGTGCAGCTCGCCTCGGGCCAGCATCGGCTTCATAATGTTGCCGGCGTCCATCGAGCCTTCGGCACGCCCGGCGCCGACCACGCTGTGCAGCTCGTCGATGAAGAGGATGATCCGGCCGTCCGACTTTTCGATCTCCTTGAGCACCGCCTTGAGGCGTTCCTCGAACTCGCCCCGGAACTTGGCCCCCGCCACCAGCGCCGCCATATCCAGCGCCCAGACCGTGCGCTCCTTCAGCCCTTCGGGCACGTCGCCGCGAACGATCCGCTGTGCCAGCCCTTCCACGATGGCGGTCTTGCCCACCCCCGGTTCGCCTATCAGAACCGGGTTGTTCTTGGTGCGTCGCGACAGCACCCGGATGATCCTCCGGATCTCCTCATCGCGACCGACCACCGGATCGAGCCTGCCGCGGCGCGCCTCGGCCACCAGGTCGCGGCCGTAACGGGACAGCGCCTCGTAGGTTGCCTCCGGATGCGGGCTGGTGATCCTCTGGTGGCCGCGGACGGAGGTCAGCACCTTGAGCAGCTTCTCGCGGTCTATCCCGAAGCGAGCGAAGATCTTCCCGACCCGGCTGCGGCGGTCGATATCGACCAGGGCCAGCAGGAGGTGCTCGACGCTGACGTATTCGTCGCCCATCCGGCGCGCCTCATCCTCGGCACGCACAAGGCACTGTTGAGTGGCAGGTGATAGATAGACCTTCCCTGACTCGACCCCCGGTCCGCTGACCCGGGGGATGCCCTTCATCGCGGTTTCGAGTGCCTGGGAGAGGTCGTCCACAGGAACCTCGAGCCGGGACAGCAGTCGGGCGGTAAGCTCGTCTTTACCTTCAACCAGACCTGCCAGCAGATGCTCGGGTTCAATCTGCTGATGACCCCGCTCTATCGCCAGTGATTGCGCGGCTGACAGTGCCGTCTGAGCACGTTCGGTTAGTCTATTCAAATCCATCTATATCATCCCTCGAGAACAAATCCATCCGTCAGTAATTATGTAGGGGCGCACTGCCCCCGGATCAGCGTCCGGGACAGGCGTGCGCCCCTACCGGTAGATTGATGCTATGTTAGCGGTGCCAGAATTAGGTCAAACATCAATTCACCTTGACCTCGATCTGCTTCGGCCTGGCCTCTTCGACCTTGGGCAGGAAGACGGCCAGAACGCCGTTCTTGAACTCGGCCTTGATTCCTTTGGCCGCGACCTGTGCCGGAAGCTGGAAGGAACGCTTGAAACTGCCGTAGGCACGCTCGCACATATAGACGTTGTGGTCTTTCTTCTCTTCCCGTTCAACCCGCTTTTCACCGGAAAGGATCAGGACGTTGTCCTGCAGCTCGACCTTTACGTCCTCCCGCTCGAGGCCGGGCAGTTCGGCGGTGACTTCGAAGTGGCCCTCGTTCTCCGACACCTCGACCCGAGGGGTCCAGTTGACGGCCGATGGTTCGTCGTCGCTGTGGAAGAAGTCGCCGAGTAGATGGTTCATCCGCATCTGCAGGTTGGTCAGCCCCATCCAGGGGGCGCGGCTCCAGATCGGTTCCCAACGCACCAGTGTCATTTTGTAGCCTCCTTATCTGAATTTTGTCTTTATCGGTTCTCTGTGTGACCTGCCGGGTCACTTAACGTTTCCACCTGTTGTAATCGCAACTGGTGTGCCAATTAGCTAACATTTTGATTTTGCTTATAATATAATAAAGTTGAGTCAGCGCTATGCCAATTTCTCTGGCGGGATGGCAGGCTTACTGCCAATATGGCAGTTGCGTGGTCTGATAAGTGGCGAATGGATGATCAGTCCTGATGAGTTGACTTTAAGGCGGCTTCAGATTAACTTAAATAAGGTATAGGGCGGGGTGTTCCGCTCTGGATGGGATGTAATTAGGAAAAAGGGGGCAAGATGAGCTCTACATCGAGATTGCTGCTCGCAATTTTCTGCCTTTTAACTATCTTTATGCCGGTGGACGGTCTGCCGGCTGCGGTGGAGGCGCCTGTGGTTGTGGAGGTGCTGACTGAGGGCCCCGGCGGCTTCACAGTATCGCTGGATTTCCGGCCACCCGAGCTCTGCGTCTGTGAGGACGGCGCCGGTGACCAGCAGCTATGGGTTGACCTGCCGGGGACGGTTACTTCGCTTGAGTCTGAGGGTCCCGCGTTGCCTATCCTTACCAGTCTGGTGGCCGTGCCGCCGGGCTTCCGGGTGAGGGCTCGTATCAGACAGCTGCGGGAGGAGGCGATTGATGCCGGGACAGTTCTTCCGCGCGACCTGATGCCGGAACGATCCCCGCGTCAGGTGGCTGCACCGCCGGCTGTGGAGGTCGGCGAATCGGGCTGGATGCGATGGCTGAGGGTGGCTCCGGTGGTCATCAGGCCGGTGCGGTATCTGACCGGCGAACATCGCATTCTGGCGGCTGAGCGGATGGAGCTTGAGTTTGAGTTCATCCCGGATCCGGCCTCCGCAGGGCTACGACCGGACCCTCAGCGGTACTGGTCCGCTGCCTTCGAGGAGCTGTTCCGGACTATGCTGCTGAACCCGTCTGCGCTGTGGTCCATTTATCCCGGCGGACGCGTGGTCCAGCGCGGCTCTTATGTCATCATAACCGATTCCGCTATGGTAGCGACGACGACCGACTTCGCCGAATGGAAGCGCCGCAAGGGGTTCGATGTGGTGGTTGAGCCGATGGCATATCGCGGCATCTCCCCGAATGAGATCCACAGCTACCTCCAGGACGCCTACGACAACTGGGAGCGGCCGCCGGAGTTCGTCCTGCTGGTGGGTGATGTCAATCGCGGCATCAACCTCCCCGCCTTTCGCATCCAGAACCCGGACCCCGACTACCCGAATGATTTCGACGTCACCGACCAGCCCTATGTCTTCTTTGAAGGTGATGACTACTTTCCCGACGCCTTCGTCGGCAGAATTTCCTGTGACTCACCACACCGGGAGGACGCTCTGAAGGTCTTCCTCAGGACGCTGAGTCACGAGATGGATCCGCTTGGCTTTGAGGATCAGGAGAATTCCCGGCGTGCAACCATCTTCGCGGGTAACTTCAGCGAAGGCAACAGGCTGACGCTGACCCCTGTGGAGACCAGTGAATGGCTGGCTGAGCGGTTGCGGGAGCGCGACCTTCAGATCGATACCTTCTACTACAGGCGTCAGGGAGACGAAATCTCCTCCGGCCCGATAATCCAGTCGATCAACCGCGGAGTGACTATCGTCTCATACCGCGGCTGGGCCGACACCAGGGGAACCCACTTCCCCGAGTTCTACAAGGAGGACCTCGAACGATTGACCAACCGGGAGCCGCTGCCGGTGATGACATTCTTCGTCTGCAACACGGGTGATTTCGGCAATGTCGATCATCCCATCTGTTTCGGCGAGAAGGCCATCACCGTGGGGACATATCATAATCCTCACGGGGCTGTCGCCTTCTATGGTCCGTCCAACCTGCATACCAAGACCGAATACAACAACTCGATGCTGGCGGGCTACTACTTCGGGCTCCTGTATCAGAACCTGCGGGTTCTGGGACCGCTGGCCCTGCGAGCCAAGCTGGAGGTCTGGAGCGGCTTCCCGCACCATCGGAGGCAGGGGGATTATGTCGAGTTCTACTTCGATGTTTATAACATACTCGGCGACCCCGAGCTCAACTTCTACCTCGGGCCTCCATACCGGTTTGAGGTGACCCATCCGGAGCGTATGGTGGTGGGGGAGAGCTACACTGAGTTTACGGTTCGTCGGGAGGGTGGTGCCGCGGTTCCCGGAGCCATTGTCCACCTGCGCAAGGACGATGAGACCGGGATCACTGTTCTGACAGACCTGGATGGATTGGCTCTTATACCGGTAACGCTCGAAAGCCAGGGTGAGCTCGAGGTCACCATTGTCGCTGCCAGGACGGCGCCTTATATGACCGCCATACCGGTCGAAACTGCGGAGAATATGATCGGATTCGCCGGGGTTGAGGTATCCAACGAGTATGACGACGACCGGCTGGTGACAGGATCGCCGGTGGAGCTTCTGGTTACGCTGCGTAACAGCGGCAGTGCACCGGCGAGTGGGGTAACCGCCGAGCTGGTCGGTCTGATCGAGGAGGTGGAG
>MWJR01000134.1 GCA_002127415.1 Calditrichaeota bacterium AABM5.125.24 | reverse complement strand
TCATAAGCCCCTGCCGGGGCGGTCCAGCTCAACCGGCACGAAGGTCCGGATAGGGTGTCCACAGTCAGGTCGCTTATCCGCCCGGGGGCCTGAGGAGATCGGTAACCCGGACTTGAAGGGTCGAAAGGATTATCGTGAGGTGCGCTGCAGGTGGCAAGAGTCAGCGCTGACAACCATACAATCACCCTGGGAATTGAGAAGAATACTTTGTTCCCGATAGAGGATAACCTGTCTTTATTTGTAAGCTCGACCGAAGTGAACCTCATAGACATCCGTCGGACTTTGATTGCCACGAATTTAATGAGTGCTGTCACACTCAAGTGTGACAGCATTTAATATATCCCCCCTTTAGCGAGGTGTCAAGCAGCAATCGACATTCAGTTTCGTAAGATTTACTGAGCCTCTTCGCCGCCGGGTTGTGGTTTTTCTTTATCGGGGGCGCAACTACTTGCCTTTGGAGTTATATATTTATAATATGACTCCGTTTCCGGCGTATAGATGAACCGAACGCCGAGGTATCCCGACGCTTTGGGGCGGCTGGATTAACGCGCATAAGGCGCTAAACTACAATAGGTTAAGAATATGACTGAAATCATCGATGTGAGGGCGCGCGAGATACTCGATTCGCGCGGTAACCCCACGGTTGAGGTCGATATGACCCTGGCGGGCGGGGCTGTGGGTCGGGCTTGTGTTCCCTCCGGGGCTTCGACCGGGGAGCACGAGGCGGTCGAGCTGCGTGACGGTGACCCGAAACGCTACCTCGGCAAGGGGGTTCAGAAGGCTGTCGAGAACGTCGGTGAAGTGATAGCTCCGAGGCTGATCGGACTGGACGCCACAGAGCAGGTCGAGATCGACCGCCTGCTGTGCGAGTTGGATGGCACCGAGAACAAGTCCAACCTGGGCGCCAATGCTATACTGGCTGTTTCGGTAGCATCCTGCAGGGCGGCGGCGGATGCGGTAGGTCTGCCGCTTTACCGCTACCTCGGCGGGGTCGGGGCCCGGATACTGCCGATCCCGATGATGAACATCCTCAACGGCGGTAAGCACGCCGACAACAACGTGGACATCCAGGAGTTTATGGTGGTTCCGCACGGCTTTGAGACCTTCTCGGACGCTCTGAGAGCCGGGGTGGAGGTGTTCCACCATCTCAAACGGGTGCTCAGGGGAAAGGGCTACACCACTGCTGTCGGCGATGAGGGCGGCTTTGCCCCCGACCTGAAGTCGAATGCCGAGGCGATCGAGCTGGTTCTGAAGGCCGTTCGAGCGGCGGGATATAAGCCGGGTAACCAGGTATCGATAGCTATGGATGCCGCCGCCAGTGAGTTCTACCTGGCGGATGAAGGGAGATACAACCTCGCCTCCGAGTCCCGCAAACTCGATGCTGCCGAACTGATCGACTACTGGGTGGAGATGGT
The DNA here is from genome assembly GCA_002127415.1 of Calditrichaeota bacterium AABM5.125.24. GTDB lineage: Bacteria > Electryoneota > AABM5-125-24 > Hatepunaeales > Hatepunaeaceae > AABM5-125-24. The sequence goes on along the minus strand of MWJR01000134.1, from coordinate 8,563 downwards.
CGATAAGTATCCTATCTATTTACTCGAAGATGGGATGGCAGAGGATGACTGGGACGGCTGGAAGGGATTGACCGAACGGCTGAAGGGACGGGTGCAGATAGTCGGCGATGACCTGTTCGTGACTAACACCCGCCGCCTGAAGGAGGGGATCGACAGGGGGGTGGCCGATTCCATCCTCATCAAGCTGAACCAGATCGGCACCGTGACCGAGACCCTGGAAGCGGTGGAGCTGGCTGCGGCGGGAGGTTATCGGGCTGTCATTTCACATCGCTCCGGCGAGACCGAGGACACCACTATCGCCGACCTGGCGGTGGCGACGGGTGTGGGACAGATAAAGACCGGCTCGGCCAGCCGCACCGACCGCATCTGTAAGTATAATCAGCTGCTTCGCATAGAGGAAGAGCTCGGAGGGTCCGCCCGCTACGGCTTCTCCTTTTATGTAGGGGCGCACGGCGGTGCGCCCGCTAACATCTAAAGTCATCATCGCCAATCGACAATCACACCATTCCCGCCCTCTTACCGCTCGCTGGCGCTTCTGGGTGATAGTGGCGTTGGTTGTGGGCGCTGCTCTCATCTTTATGTTCGGCGGCGATGGATTGTGGCATTCGTTGGTTCTTCGCAGGCGGGTGGCTGAACTGGAGACCAGTGTCGATTCCCTGTCCCGGACGGATGAATTAATGAAGCAGCAAATTGATGGGCTGAAGCATGGTGATCCTCAGGTACTCGAGGAGGAGGCCCGCAGCCACGGGATGATAAAGTCCGGTGAGAAGGTTTATGTTGTCCGACCAAAGCCGAAGAAAGAGTAGGGCGGGCGTCTCGCCCGCCACGACAGAGGCGCATAGCTGTGCGCCCTAAAGGCTCGAGGCCTGAAGCCCAAAGCCGAAAGCCCAATGCCCAGAGCCCGGGGCCTAATCCACTTCCACAACCGGATTGACCAGCCGGCCGAGGCCGTCGATCTCGACCATAACATCGTCACCGGCTTTTAACTCTCCAACCCCTGAAGGGGTGCCGGTGGCGATGATGTCACCCGGTCCCAGAGTGACCCGCTCGGTGATCGCTTCGATGCAATCCCCTACACCCCAGTTCATATCTTCCAGCGCGCCGTCTTGGCGAAGCTCTCCGTTGACCGTAACCCGGATCCGCTTGCCGGAGAGTGGTTCCATCTCTCTCCTGGATACTATCCAGGGCCCGATCGGGGCGAAGGTGTCCATCGATTTGGCGGCGAACCAGGGCCAACCCTCCCGCGCCAGGTCGCGCTGAAGACCACGAGCAGTAACGTCGTTCACTATGGTGTATCCGAGGATGAACCGTTCGGCGTTCTCGGCAGGGACCCGGCTGGCACGGCGGGAGATGACAACCCCCAACTCACCCTCATGATCGACCCTTCCCACCCCGCGAGGTATGCGGATAGGTTCCCCCGGACCGATGGCGGCGTTTTCAGTCTTGGCGAAATAGACCGGTTGGTCGGGCAGCTCGTGTCCCTGTTCGCGTGTGTGTGAAGCCCAATTGCGGGCCAGGCAGATGACTTTGGGTGGACGGAGCGGAAGCAGTGGCGTCAAATCTTCCACTGCCAGACTGAAATCCCGCCCGCTCTTCCGGGTCCAGCTTAGCTGTCCTTCGATGAATGTTTCTTCTAAGCATCCTCGCTTGAGCATTCCAATGATACGCCGCTCCGGGTCGGCACCGGTAATCTCGGAGCGGTAGCCGCGGGCTTCGAGGATGGCACCGAAGTCCACGAATCCTTCCCCACCGTCAACCGCCACCGCCGGTCTACCACTGATAAGGAAACGAGCAATCTTCATTGCCACCTCGGCTTTTGCCTGCTGGCGGACGCCCACGTCCGTCAGTCATTAACTGCAGGATAGGTTTATGTTGTAGTCGGGGTTGTCATCAACCCCGACTACAGCCATTTTCACAAAAATTTTCCAGGGCCATCATTCATTGTCCTTCCCCTCCCAGATGCAGTCATTCCACAGCGGACAGTCCTCGCACAGTGGACGCTGAGCGGTGCATCGTGTGCGACCGAACCTGAGTAGGTTGAGGTGGAAGGTAAGGGCCTTTCCCTTCGGGATCAGCGGCCTTAAGCGCAGGAACGTCGCCTCGGCCGATGCTCTCGCAGGCACCCAGCCCAGCCTCCTGGCGATGCGGTGGACGTGGGTATCGACCGGGCAGAGCTCCCGGTCGAAGGCGAATGCCATCAACACCGCTGCCGTCTTGTGTCCGATACCCTTCTGTGTTTTCAGCAGGCTGATGGCATCATCATCGGAGAGCTCACCCAGAGGTTTAAGAGACAACCCCCCGAAGGCTGCTTCCACCCAGCGAAGGATGGCCTGCATACGACCCGCCTTAACCTCCGACAGTCCGGCCGGATGGATGGCTGCCTCAACCTCGCCGACATCGGCCTCCATCACCGCCCGCCAGTCAGGCAGCCGCTCTCGCAGCCTGTGGTAGGCCCGGTCACGGTTGTTGTCATTGGTGTTTTGCGACAGAAGGGTCAACATCAGCTCATCGAGCGGATCCCTGGTGCGCCATCGGGGCACGCCGAAGAGACGCTCCAATGTCCGGACTGCGCGTGAGACCTTATTGCCCGGTTTGAGGTCGGCTCGCTTGGTGGAGTTCAATTTTTATAAAGCGCAGAGTGTCTCCATCCTGCGGCCTCGGGTTAGTGGTAATGCTGCCGGATCATCCCGGATCAGGCTTCGGCCTGGCAGGTCCGGAGCAGGTCCTGCGGGTCAACCGGCACGGCTCCGACCTCGGCTATGACCAGGCTGGCGGCGCGGTTGGCCAGCGATGCGGCCTCAAGTATGTCCGCACCTCCGGCCAGGGCGGTCATTATAGTGGCGATAACCGTATCACCCGCGCCGGAAACATCGTGAACCCGGTGAGCGCGGGTCTGAAGGAGATGCACCTCATCATCCGAGAAGAGCGCCATCCCCTGCTTGCCGCGGGTGATGAGGAGATGGTTCAGCTTGAGCCTTTTCATTACCTCCGAGCCGGCCTCTGAGAGTTCGTCGTCGCTCTCGATTATCCTCCCCAGTGCCGCCTGGAGCTCCCTGAGATTGGGCTTGAACAGCGTGGCGCCATGATAGGCCCAGAAGTTGACCTGCTTGGGATCCACGCCGACCGGCACATGGGCGTCCCGACAGGAAGTGATTATCTCCTGTATAAACGTCGGGGTCAGGACACCTTTGTTGTAGTCTTCGAGGATGACCGCATCCATACCGCCCAGAGCCGCGCGGAAACGGACCAGCAGCTTGCGCACCACAGTCTGCTCAAGCTCATCGGTGACCTCCCGGTCGATTCGCACCACGTGCTGGCCGCTGGCGATGATCCGGGTCTTGACTATGGTCGGTCTCGAGTTATCGATGACCACTCCGGCGTCGCCGAAATGGTTGTTGTTGATGAGCTCGCGCAGATGTTCACCCTCGGCGTCCTTCCCTATGACCCCGAACAGCTGAACCTGGGCGCCGAGCGATCCGACGTTGGCTGCCACGTTGGCTGCACCACCCATACTGGTCGATTCGCCCCTCATATGCACGATAGGCACCGGCGCTTCGGGAGACATCCGATCTACCTCCCCCCACAGATAGCGGTCGAGCATCAGATCCCCCACCACGGCTATGCGCGCATCCTTCATCCCCGCGAAGATACCCTCGATCCGGTCAGAATTGAACTTCAACATTCCCTTTCCTCTGGATTTTTGCCGCATCCAATATAACCTCTAAACCCAGCCCGGACAAGAATACTGCATTCCTCTGGCCAGGAAACGGGCATTAAACACGGAAAGAACCGTCAAAACGCAGTTAAAAATAGTTGAAGCATATTAGCGAAAAAACCATATCCCGGTTTACCTTTCAAGGTAGATTACAAGCTCGATATCGCATATTGATTGAACTTTATTGACATTATCAGACCGGTTTTGCAAGCTGAAGAATCTGTAATTCACGTTATAATAATACATTATGTTGTGATAGGCCGTTGGGGAATAGCTGACGGCTGGTGACGTTTTTCTCTTTGAGATGGTTGTGGGATAGTTAAAGTTCTCGGTCTAATATGCCGATATAAGAAACGGAAGATGCAGTTCTCCCACCCTGAAAGGAGGTGAAGGGCATGGCTAATACGGCGGCTTCGCCGGAAATAATGTATTCCATAAGCCAAGTCAACGCCCTAACCGGGGTCCCCAAATCTACCATCCGTTTCTGGGAGAAGGAGTTCAAGGATTTCCTGGAACCCATTCGTACCGCTGGAAACCAACGCCGGTACGATCGTCAGAGGGTGGAGGTAATTGAAAAGATCAATCAATTGGTCAATGTCGAGGGTTACACCCTGGAAGGGGCTCGGCGAAAATTGCGCAACCTCGTGGAGCAGGAGGAACCGTCACGTTCAGACTCAGATCCAAATGCCCGGATAAGTGAGCTGGCGGAGACGATGTCGGACTACCTGTTGCAGAAACTGTTCGAGCGAGCTCGAACTGAGGAGGCGCGTCGCAGCAACGGTTTTTAAAAACCAAACGATTCTCAACGGAGGAATCCTATGAGTACCCGCATCAATCACAACATCCTGTCGCTCACGGCTCAGCGTAACATCTACGCGACCCAGAGGCAGCTGGATAGCTCAGTCAACCGGTTGTCGAGCGGTCTCAGGATCAACAACGCCTGGGACGACCCCGCCGGTCTGGCAGTGTCCGAACGGTTCCGCGCCCAGATCGCCAGTATGGTGGAGGCGCAGCGGAACGCCAACTACAACGTCAACCTGCTCCAGACGGCTGAAGGGGCCCTCAGCAACATCGACGAGAAGCTGATCCGGATGCGTGCACTGGCGATTCAGGCTTCCAACGGAGCGCTCACCAACACCGATCGTGCGTCACTGGACGTTGAGTTCCAGCAGCTCAAGAGCGAGATCACCCGAATCGCCAGTGTGACCAACTATAACGGTCTCAACCTGCTGGATGGCTCGTTCTCGAGCACAGGTATCAAGTTCCATATCGGAACCTTCAACATCTCAGGGCAGGACTACTACTTCGTCAACCTGCGCACGATGTCATCCGAGGCTCTGGGACTGACTGACGTTTCGTTGACTTCAACTGCCAACGCTCAGTCGGCCATTACCACGCTCGATGTGGCCATGAACTCGAAGGACACCGAGCGGACCCGGATAGGCGCCTATGTCGAGCGGCTGCAGAACACCATCCTGAACCTGCAGATCTCTCGAGAGAACGCCATCACCTCGGAATCGGAGATCCGCGACGCTGACATCGCAGCCGAGATGTCCAACTTCGTGCGTGCACAGATCCTGATGCAGTCCGGAGTGGCGATGCTGTCACAGGCGAATATGCTGCCGCAGATTATAGCGGGCCTGGTCGGGTAAGATCAGCGACGGCGCCTCCTCGGCTCCAGCTGAGGTTCGCCACCTGTCCCTCAGTCTGTGGTAAGGAATGACCCCGAACAGGAACGCCGGAGGCTCTGCCTCCGGCGTTCCTGTATTTTGACCTGCCATTATTATATGAAGCTGTCTTAAAATTGTCATTCCGAGGTGCGTATCGTCGAGGCAATCTGTAACCTATCTGGATTGCTTCGTCCATCCCTGCGGGACGGGCTCGCAGAGACATTTTAAGACTGGCTTTGTAACTTCCTCCAAGTTCCTGGTCAGTTACTTCACCATTACCATCTTCACCACCCGAACCCCCAGCGGCGTGGATAGGCGCGCGATGTAGACACCTTCAGAGATGTGATCCGCATTCCAAACCAGGTTGTGGGTGCCTCTGTCAAGTTCGCCGTCTACAAGGCGCGCCACTTCTCTGCCGGTCGTATTATATACCGCCAAAAGCACCGGCTGGGCTAAAGGAAGCGTGAACCTCAACGTTACAGCCTGATTGAACGGATTGGGCCGGGGGGCGTCCATCCGGTAAACGAACGGTGCTGCATCAGAATGGCTCCCCACGCCGGTAACGGCGCTTACCACCAGCGGCACCTCGCCTTGAACCTCGGTCACCCTGTCTGAGAGGATGAAGACCACCGCGTGCCGCCCCAAGTCCCTTTCGTCCGTCTGCCAAGAGAAGGCAGCGGAGCCGTCCCCATGATCCTCCAGCCGGGCGCGGTAGGGGAGCTCGCCCCGTTCAAGCGTTACCAGTAGCGGGTTTTCGTCGGGATCCTGGCCCTGAACCTCGAACTGGATCAGCTCACCGGCCTGTATCTCCACCGCTTCCGGCAGTCGGGCCCATTCAGGCGCGCGGTTGATGCGGCCGGAACCCTCCAAGCTGACCTGAACCTCCGGCTCATCTTCGTCGTCGCTGATGATTGTCAGGATCCCCTCGTATACCCGCGCTTCGCCGGGCGTGAACTCCACAGTGACTGAAGCCTCATCCTCCGCGGGGATGACGAACGCTTCATCGCGGTAATAGTCGGTGAGTTGCCAGACCTCAACCGCGTCCGGCGCGCCGTCAACCAGCGCCACCAGGTCCCAGCAGGGCGGGTTCAGGTCTTGAGTAACCGCCAAACCCCCTCCACACCGCTCGCCTATCCGGGCGTCGAGGTTTTCCCGGACGAGAAACACCTCTCCCGATTCCACGTCCACCTTGTGCAGCGACAGCGGGCGGTCCGGATCCCAAGTCGCCACGTAGAGTTGGCAGCCGTCCGGGTCTTCGGGATACCACCCCATCCCATATACCCTGACGCCGGGGCGCTCAAGCTCGACGGCGATGTTGCCCTCGCGGTCAACGCCGAATATCGGGGAGGTAAGGTCAGCGAGCCAGAGCAGCTCCCGCTGGGGGTCCCAGGCGAGTGAGCGCACGACCTCAAGAGGCGCCTGGAATTCGGCCTCCAGCTCCCCATCCGTGGTGAAGCCGTAAACGGTGGCGCCGTCGGCCCCCCAGAGCAGCTCACCGTCCCAGGCAAGGTCTCGCATCCCCCAGGGGGACTCGGCGAACTGCCCGAAGCGCCGCACCAGCTCCCCCTCGCGGCTGAAGACATAAACCCAGTTGACCATTTCGCCGCCTGCGCCGCCGGTTACGTAGAAGTTCTCACCATCAAACTCCACGCCGCCCAACCGCTGGTCATGGGCGGCGGCGCCTGCAGGGAAACCTTCCTGCCAGCGCCAGCGGCTCCGCTCGCTGTGCAGGACGAAAGCCTCATCGTCAACCTCCATCCCGTCAACAGTCAGTCGGAAATGGCCGGCGTTGCCCACCGGGAAGTCCCACTGCCCAGAAAGTCCGACGACCACCTCGCCGAAATCGTGTGCGCGGTCCTCCTCGGCAAGTTCCAGGTCGGGCTGGCCGATGGCGTTGGAACAGTCGTAAATGGTAAGACCGTTATATTGGGCAGCGTAGACGAAGGGTTCCACAACGGCAACATTCATTATACCGCTGTTGGTGCGATACCAACCAATTTCCACGGGGTTTTCAGGATCGGATACATCCAGAACGTGAAGGTGGGAAGAGGCGGCGAGATAGGCGTGATCGCCGGATACAGCGACATCCCAGATGGTATGATCCAGTTCTCCGAAGACTCCGAGCATGCGCGGTCGCTCCGGCTCGGAAATGTCATAGATGCGCAGGTTGGAGCGGTAAATATGATTGTTGCCCTGGCGCTCGCTGTAGTTTTCAGTCAGATATGCGCGGTCGCCTTGAACGGTAACGCGGCGGCCGGCGTATTGAATTCCAACGCTCGCCACCTGACGCGGCCGCAGCGGATTGGAGATATCAACAACGAAGAAGCCGCTGCCGGCAACATAGGCGTAGTTGCCGGAAACAGCCACCCCCAAACAGTGTTCGCCGGGGTTAATCGTGGCGACAATCTCGGGGCGCGCCGGGTCGGATGTGTCAATGACGAGTAAGTCGTCGTTTGCAAGGTAGGTATAATCGCCGGTCGGGACGACCGAGTACGCACATTCCTGAGTGGCAAGGGCCGCGAGAAGCCGGGGACGTTCAAGATCGCTGATGTCAATCACCTTTAGACCCGCGCTCAGGTCGGCGAGGAATGCATGGTCGCCGTGCAGTGCAACGTCATAGGTGCAATTGATACCAGAACACTGGCCAACTAAACCGATATTCTCCGGGTCAGCGATTTCCAGTATGGTTAGGTAATGATATCCGCTCACAAAGGCGTATTCGCCCGCCACTGTGACGCTTCTGGTTTGATATAAGTTGTAACTTCCGGCAACTCTGACCCCCAAGCTGTCCTGACCATTCGCGGCGAAAGCTGACAACAGCCCGACGCATATCAGGCTTAAAATCATAATTCGCTTCATAACAACCTCCCTAACTTGAACAATAAACCTGTCCGGCGAGTGCCCTGAAAGAACAATCTTTTCCCTATGATATGAAGTGAAGATAAGACCAGTTGCGCCATAAAGCAAGAGCACCTGCCAGCGTATCGGTTAAATTCCGGCGCCTTGGATGACCCATTCCAGAGAGAAATTACATCAGCCTACCAGAGAAATTTTCATTGCGAGTCCATCTTACAGGGACGGGACGGACTCGCAATGATGTTTTATAGTGTTTCCCGAAGTTATTTTCCTATGTAGCACATACTGACTGCACAATGGTTGGTTGATCCATGAACGATTT
>MWJR01000211.1 GCA_002127415.1 Calditrichaeota bacterium AABM5.125.24 | reverse complement strand
GCATCTTTGATTTCCATAAAGAACAATATACAAAATAAAAACACAAAAGTCCACTATAATCTGCACTGATTAGTAACACACCTGACACAAGGAATCGGTTTCACGAGTGAAGAGGCAATTCATAATGCCTTGATGAACGGAATAAATGAATTCTACGGGATTGATATTGCATCGAAAGTAAGGTTTAGTAGTGGACGGATTGAGGAAGATAAGACGGTAATTATTCGGAAAGGTGAGGGTATAAAGTATAAGGTAACCAATGTAGAATTTACAGACAAATACAAGTCAAAGTACCGAGCCTTTCTCAAAATCACATTCCATCAATTTAAGCCCACTGAAGGTCTTTGGCGTTCCGCTATAGTTCCAGGTTGGGGTCAGTTCTATAAAGGCAGTCCTATAAAGGCTGGAATTGCTCTGCTTGGAACTTCAGGCATGGTTGTATCAGGCATACTGTCCGCCAACCATTCCAATGAGATGGATGACCGCTCACGGTCTTCTCGCAGTCAATATAATCTCGAATATTATCATGATGAAGCGACTAAATATCATCAACTTAGTCTATTATTTTTTGGCGTTGCAGCAGGATTATACGCTTTAAACATTTTCGACGCGGTTGCTGCACCTTTGGGGTTCTCTTCCCTACAACAGGATTTGTTCGGGAAAGCGCAATTCCAGATTGAACCGATAGGTTTAGATCAATATGCAACTCATCTCGCTACAGGTTGTAAGTTAACGATCCGAATATATATGTAGATCAATACTAATACAGCTGATGTCCTCAACCTCCGTTCTAACTCATCTAAAGTAGCCCCGGCATCTCCCAAGTGCCGGGGTTTCTCATCTTCAGCATACCAAAGCCCCTCCCCTTTTTTACATTTTTCACTGTTTTTAAGGGGTATCCAGATACGGACAAGTCCGAGAAAACGCCTCTACGGGCATTTATGAAGGTCGTTTTTCAGGGCGGACCCCCAAATATGGAGATTTCGTCCAAAATCGGGTGAAAATTGTGATATCCGGGGACTAAAAACCCGTTCCCAGTAGCAGTTTACCCTACCCTCGCAAAAATCAGGCATAAGAAAAAGAACCGATCATCGGCCCTGGACAACCAGGGCTTTTTCAATGTCCAAACAAGGGAGACTCCCATGAAGGTCAAAGTCTTATGCCTGGGAAGAGCCGCCAAGGAGGTCGAATTATCTGAAGGCGCAACAGTGGAACAGGCCATCGCAGAATCAGGCTTCCCCAAGGAAAGCACCTATTCGCACCACGTGAATGGCCACGCTGCACTGGATTCCGACGTGCTTCAGGCTAACGACGTGGTAACACTCGTTCCACAGGTCAAGGGTGGCTGCTGAAGCTTCATCACCGGCAGAACAATTGAAGGCCCGGGTAAACTGCTCGGGCCTTCTTCATCTCAGGAGGAATCGAATGATCGACACATTACGCGAACTGGCCAACTTCTACAGTCAGCAGTTTCACGTCAAAGTGGAACTTGTAACGTCAAGCGGATTGGTAGACAACTGGGACAAACAGGGTATCCTGATCGGTTTACCGGCTAATGCTGAAGAAGCCAAGAGGGTCAACGATCTGAAGATGCTTTACGATCCATCGTTCGGGCAGAGCCTGGAAGGTAAAGAAGTAAATGTAGCCCACTTACCCGTAGCCAAAGTCGGTGAAAGCCATCTGATCCTGCTTTTCAACCCGCAGAATCCGCCAGCAGAAACCCTCGCCAGAAAACTGATCGAAGAAGCAGTGCCCAGAATGGCGCGTCACATCAGGCAGCAGCAGCTGAAGCAGTTCCTGGAAAACATGCAATCCATCGCCGATAATGTCCGTCGGGAAAGGGAATCCGGCATTCAGTCGAATGATTGGGAGATCGAAAGGCTGTCCCAGCAGATACACGACCTGTCCCGCAAGATAGGAGCTGATCGAATGATGCTGAAGTTCTTCGAAAGGTCGGAAGATCAGCTGAAGCAGAAGGCAATCAGAATGCACGTCGATCTTCAGAAGCTGGTGCCCGGGCTTTATTCAGGGTTCAGATTGGAAGAGGACAATATCATCGGCACCACCCAGCCGATCAACATCAACTTCGACGACTACGAATACCGCTTCGATCCTTACCAGATAGAGGTAAACATCCGGGAAGGGAAGGTTCAGATCGCGGGAAGTTCCAACGAAGTAAACGGCTACATCCATCCGCATATCAGCGATGGAAGCATCTGCTGGGGAAACATTGGACCTGCTATCACGCGGCTGCAGGGCGAACTGGAGCTTCATGGGCTGTTCCAGCTTGTTCACCAGTTCCTGTCCACCTACAACGAAGATGACCCATTTCAGCGAATCGAACACTGGAACCCGAATTGGGAGGAAGAAATGGATGAAGACAGCCCCTATTGTGAGTGGTGCGATGATTACGGCCACTCTACCGCCGACTGCATGGGCTGCTGGTGGTGCAGGGACTGTGATGAATATCATTCAGTAGACGAAGAGTGTCCAAACCAAAGGGAGGCAGAGGATGAACAGCAAGCAGCGTGACCCGGTGGATCTTGGGATGAAGATCCAGGTGGATGCTACAGCTATGCAGAAGCTTTGGCTGTGGACTGGCTTGGCACAGGGTGAAGTATCAGCCCTCGGACTTGTGGATGAGATCAGGAACGAAGACACCGGAGCTATAGTCACCCTGAAGGTCACAGACTTCTTCCTTGTGAAGCAGACCTGTTCTGAAGCGGACACCGATCTTGACCCTGAAGCCATAGCTCAGCTGATGATTGAGCTGGAAGCGTCAGGTATAGATACCAGCAGGCTCCGCTGCTGGGCACATTCACATGGATCGATGGGTGCCTTCTGGTCTGGAACCGATAATGAGACCATCGTCGGATTGGCGAACGGTGAATGGCTGCTTTCCCTCGTCGTCGATAAGAAGCGGGAAACCATGATGCGCCTGGACCAGTTCCATCCCGTGCATCTATACCTTGAAGACGTAGTCTGGGAAGTGTCCTATCCAGCAGTCGAAGGACTTGAAGAGCAGTGTAGGAAGGAGTTCAAAGCCAAGGTGACCGAAGGTTATCAGGCGATCAAGCTGACCAAATTGTCCACTACAGAAGAGCTTCACCGCCAAGAACAGTTACCACAGCTTGGGATAATGCCGGATGATCTTGATGAAGACCTTTGGTGGCAGGGCGTTGACCCCGACGACCTTGAAGAACATCAACCATTCTGAGGTGAACTATGGATAATAACCTTCGATTTCTTCGTCAGCAGGACGCTGTGGATATGAACCGACTGTCGAAGCTGTCAGTGACCCTTATTGGCGCTGGCTCTATCGGTTCAGTTACTGCTGTCTGGCTGGGCAAGATGGGCATCCGCAATCTGACTGTATTCGATGATGACCTTATTCAGGATCACAACTGGTCAAACCAGATGTATTGTGAAGCAGATATTGGTCGTCCGAAATGTGAAGCCCTTGAAGATATTATGGAAGCCTTCAGCGGTTTCATTCCAAGGATTGTGCTTCACCGGTATTCTGATCAGCCATTATCTGAGGTGGTCATAAGCGGTGTGGATTCGATGGCCAGCAGAAAGGTCATCTGGAAAGCTGTGAGGGTGCAGCCACAGGTGCAGCTGTATCTTGATGCCCGGATGGGGCTTGAGACCCTGATGGTATATGCTGTGCATCCACAAGTTCGGGAAGATCGCGTCAGGTATTCGCAGACGCTTCACAGCGACGAGAGTGCCCTTCAAGAGCCCTGCACCGCTCGAACGATTTGCTACACGCCCTTGATGGCTGCCAGCGTGCTCTGCAACCTGGTCAAGCGGTATATCAATCGTGAACCCTTGCCGGATAAGGTGATCATTGACTTGGCGACCTTTACAGTTATCATCTAACAGGAAACAGCCTTGCGGGGCTGTTTTTTAGCTCTGGAGATACATCAGAATGAAGATCTGGAACGCCTGAAGGGCAAGGTGCTCTTCAATCGGGTCGGCGAGCTCCATATCTCACGGCTGAGGACGAAGGAGGATCTGGTGAAGCTGCTCCAGGCATAACAACGCAAACTTCCCAAATTTTGAAGAGGGCTGGAAACGAGCCGCCTTTCCATTTGGAATTATGAAGCCTTCCGTTTATTTTTGGTCGTGATAAAATCCTCTATCCTGTGTAGTGAAGACCTTGAGAAACAGAGGCTTTCATGAAGTTCGGGTTGCGCAAACAAGGTGGAATGCGGCTTCCTTAATGGGGGGGAGATTGACGGATGAATCCGCTATGGTAATATTTCTGGAGGCAATCCGGATCGCACTTAATCGACTTGGAATAGAACATGTCACATGAACTTGTGCCAGCCAACTACGGCCGGTTGCTGTGCGACCTCAAGGACCGGATCAGGCAAGTGCAATACCAAGCCACGATCTCTGTCAACAGTTAATTGGTGTTGCTCTACTGGCAGATCGGACCGGAATTCCTGCATCGAAGAGATTGAACTTAACCGGGTAGAGTCCGATACTCGACAAAAATCGTGCCTAATACATAGGAGAATGTTTACCCCTCCTCCCACACTTGCTTCCTAAGGAATTCTTTATTAAATTTAAAGGTTAAATCCAAATGAAAGAATAAACTCATGGACGCCCAGCAAATCCCAATCGATCAAATCGACCCAAATCCACATCAGGTCAGGGGCAGGATTAAGACATCAGACATCAAAGAGCTTGCAGATTCGATAAAAGATGTGGGCGTAATTCAACCTCTGCTGGTAACTCGGAAAGAAGACCGGTACATACTGGTTGCAGGTTATAGGAGGTTAGAAGCTTCCAAGCAAGCGGAACTGAAAGATGTGCCATGTGTGATGCAGGACCTGTCTGATGATGACCTGGTCAGATACGCTCTGATCGAGAACCTTCAGCGTGAGGATCTAAATCCGCTTGAGGAGGCTCTCGCCATCAAACAGTTGATCGGTACTCAAGAGTTGGACTACCGAAAAGTTGCAGAGCTGATTGGGAAATCAAAGACCTATGTGGGGGAGCGTTTAGCCCTTCTGGACCTGCCAGATGACTTGAAGGAAGCTGTGTCCCAAGGGACGCTTTCGATGAAGAAAGCTGATACGCTAAAGAATTTGAAAGACGATAAAGCTCGAGCCAAGCTTGTTGAGAAGGCTTCGGCTGTGGATTTGCAGCACCTAAAAGTCCTCGTCGAGAAAGCTGAGGATAAGCTGACTAAAGGTCGGAAGCCAAGAGAAGCCTGGGATGTGCATCAGGGACTTAAAGAGTTCTCGAAGTCTATTGAAGGCGTTCGTCTTTACAGAGATCGCATTAGCTTCAAGTTTGATACTGAAGAGTCTTTGCGTGATCTGTTGACTAAAATGCTGAAATTGTTGGAAGAGAAAGTTGAGGAAGATTAGTATAAATAAATACTTATAAACTTGTCCGCTTGGCGGACAGGACTTCATTTACGAAGAGTAGGTTAAGCGGATTGCATCGGAGATGAATAGAGCTTATTCTAACTACCTTAAGGAACTTGTGCATTGAACGACACAACCGAAATAATGTCTCCTGATGTTCGTGACCGAAAGACGCTCCTTGAATTGAAGCCGTTTGACAAGCCGATCTACGTAACTCGCCCCTATCTGCCGCCGATTGAGGAGTTCGCCGCCGGGCTGCAGGAGATCTGGGACAACCAGTGGCTGACGAACAACGGGCCGGTCCTTCAGCGCTTCACAAGCACGCTCAGCCGTTATTTCCAAACCGACAACGTCTGCCTCTTCAACAACGGGACGCTGGCGCTGCAACTCGGTCTGCAAGGGATGGGGATATCGGGTGAAGTCATCACGACGCCCTTCACTTTCGTCGCCACTACCCACGCGCTTTACTGGAACAAGATCAGGCCGGTGTTCGTTGATATTGAACCCGACCATTACACGCTTGACCCGGAGAAGGTTGAAGCGGCAATTACGCCCTGGACTTCGGCGATATTGGCGGTTCACGTGTTCGGCTATCCCTGCAAGGTGAAGGAATTGGCGGACATCGCCCGGCGGCACAACCTGACGCTCATCTACGACGCCGCGCATGCTTTCGGGGTGGAGATTGACGGCAAATCCATCGCGCACTACGGCGATATGAGTATGTTCAGTTTCCACGCCACCAAACTCTACCATTCCATTGAAGGCGGGATGCTGACCTTTCAGGACTCCGGGTTCAAGCAAATCCTTGACTACCTGAAGAACTTTGGGTTCAAGAGTGAGACGGAAGTGGTGATGCCCGGCACCAATGCCAAGATGAACGAGCTTCAGGCGTTGATGGGTATCCTGGTGCTGAAGCATCTGGACGACCTGATTGAGAAGGGGCGGGCGATTGAGGCGATTTACCGCGAGCGACTGGCGGATGTGCCGGGGCTTAAGTTCCCGCCGCCGCTGCCGCCCAATGTCCGCTATAACTATGGGTATATGCCTATTGAAGTGAATGAAGCGGAATTCGGGATGAGCCGCGACCGGCTGTATGAGGAGTTGAAGAAGTTCAACATCTACGCGCGTCGGTATTTCTATCCGCTGGTGTCGGATTTTGCGTGTTACCAGAATGTTCAGACCCGCGACCCGCTGACGGTGGCAAAAGGGGTGGCGGAGAGGATATTGTGTTTGCCGACGTATTATAACATAGATCATGATTCAATTGATAAAATCTGTGATTTGATTACCTATCACCGAGGACAATTTGAGGATAGATTATGAATGCAAGCAACCTAGGTAACTATTTTGAAGATTTCAAGAAAGGCGATATGATTAAACATGAGCTTTCAAAAACGATATTTGAAAGCGACAACAATCTATTTTGCCTCATAACAATGAATTACCATCCACTTCACATTAATATTGATTATGCAGGTAAGAGCCAATTTGAAAAGGTTGTTATTGTCGGAACTCTCGTTTTCAGCTTGGCTGTTGGTATAACAGTACCGGATATTAGCGGTAAAGCCATCGCGAATCTTTCATACGAGAACGTGGAACATTTAGCACCTGTTTTTGTGAATGACACAATATATGCGAGAACAAAGATTCTCGATATTATAGAGTCAGAAACTAAATCCGATCGAGGGATTATTTACGTCGAAACAACAGCCTACAACCAATCTGGTACTGATGTTTTGCGATTTCGTCGAAAGGTCCTTGTCAAAAAGAGGTGTTTGCATGAATAACTATCTTCTTAGAAGTTTAATGTTTGTTCCTGGACATAACGAACGACTTCTTGCAAGTGCGGCGAAATCAGATGCCGATGTTCTACTACTGGACCTTGAGGATTCAGTGCAACCGCCATCCAACAAGGCGATTGCTCGTGAAATAATCAAGAAATTCGTGATGGACAACGTATTCAAGAATCAGTTAGTTTTCCCCCGAGTAAATGATCGTGAAAGTGGTTTCTTGCTTCAAGACATCTATTCATTAACCATCCCCGGTGTTCATGGATTTATGTATCCGAAGTCAATGAAGGGAGAAGATGTTTATTTTGTGGACAAACTGCTTGATACTATTGAATATGAGAAAGGCATATCGCAGGGCAAATTTAAGTTAATTCCACTTATCGAGACAACTGCGGCTGTGCTGAACGCGCAAGAAATATGCAAAACATCAAAACGGGTGATAGCAATTGCATTTGGTTGCGAGGATTTCGTCTCGGATCTTGAGGGGATTCACGATAATGACGGATTAAGTATTCTAAACCCGCGGGCTTTGATTGCGATGGCAGCAAGAGCGAGCGATGTTATTCCGATTGATACGGTGCATATAAAAGTGCATGATCTTGAGGATCTTGAGAGGAATCTTATGCTCGCTCGGACGCTTGGCTTTGAAGGTATGCTTGTCCTCCATCCCAAAGAGTTGCCTTTGGTTCATAAATATTTCTCTCCCTCGGATGAAGAAGTAAAAAGTGCTCTTGAAATGCTCCGCATTGCAGAGGAAGCAAAGAAGGAGGGGAAAGGTGTTGCTGTAAAGGATGGAAGATTTATAGGTCCGCCTATGGTTAATGCTGCACAGAAAATACTTCAAAGATTCAATTTAATAAACGATAAGAATAATAATAGAAAATCAAATAATGACTAAAGTACTAATACTTGGTGGCAGCGGGATTGGGATGATTGCAGCTTCAATCTTAGCTAAAAACTCCGAAATAGAAATAATCGGATTCTTGAATGATATTGAGCCTGTTGGAAGTGATATCGGTAAATATCGTAAATTTAGAGTGATTGGGAGATCAGAAAATGTAATTGATTTTTTGAAAGATCCTGAAGTATCAATATTCATAGCATATGTTGGGTTGTCGCGAGAAAAATATGCCTATGATAAAATCATATCATTAGATATTCCAATCAACCGTTTTATAAGTATAATTGATTCGACATCAATTATTCCGACGGGATTTTGTTCAGTTGGGAATGGTGTTCTTTTTGCCCCGTTATCACAACTAAGTACAGATACTACAATTTCGGATAATTGTATGTTGTTACCAAACTCATTCGTCGGTCATAACAGTTTCCTAGATAGATTCGCACATCTGGCTACTAATTCCGTTGTTGGAGCAAACGTTCATGTCGGGAAAGCTGTACATATCGGGAGTAATGCCACCATTCGAGAGAAAATAAAGATAGGTGATTTCAGCCTCATAGGTGCAGGATCTGTAGTGCTTGAAGATGTACCAGAGAATGCTATCATAGTAGGAAATCCAGCACGTGTTCTGAGATATAAAGAAGAATGATGAATTATTAATAAATATGTCTGACGGATTAAAGAGCAAGACCCTGCACGGTCTTTTCTGGAGCTTCTTCGAGTTCTTTGGTCAGATAGGGATATATTTTGTAATCCAGATCATCTTAGCCCGCCTGCTGTTGCCGGAGCAGTTCGGGTTGATCGCGATGTTGACGATTTTCATTGCCATTGCGCAGGCGCTCGTCAAAAGCGTGCATACTAATTGGGAACGACGACTTCCTGAGATATGTCCGAGGGATTGAAAGCCAAAACTTTGCGTGGTCTGTTCTGGAGCTTTTTTCAGAACGTCAGCGGTCAAGGCGTCCAGTTTGTCATCGCGATCATTCTGGCTAGGCTGCTCCTACCGGAGCAATTCGGGCTGATCGCGATGCTGGGGGTATTTCTGGCGTTAGCGCAGATCTTTCTCGATAGCGGTTTTGGCTCTGCATTAATACAAAAACAGAATACTAATCATATTGATGAATGCTCGGTCTTCTATTTCAATATTGTTGTGAGTTTTATCGTAGCGGGATTGCTCTGTATTACCGCGCCGTGGATCGCAGTATTTTACAAACAGCCACTTCTTACACCGTTGACACGATTCCTATCGCTTAGCATTATTATCAGTTCTTTCGGATTGATTCAAACGACGCTAATGGTAAAGAAGGTTGACTTTAAAACCCAAGCAAGGGTTAGTTTAATATCAATTCTTGTTTCGGGCATAATTGGCATTACTTTGGCGTATAATGGTTCTGGTGTGTGGAGTTTGGCAATTCAAATTGTAAGCTTTAGCTTTATACGAACTGCACTTTTATGGTTCTTTCACAACTGGCGACCATCGCTGATATTTAGTTTGACTTCATTGCTAAATATGTTTGGATTCAGCTCACACATGTTGGGATTCGGCCTAATTAATATGCTCTTTGATAATATTTATTACATAATAATAGGTAAATTATTTTCATCATCGAGTTTAGGATATTATTATCAGGCACAGAGGATTCAACGAGTTTTAGTATATACTCTACTTGAGAGTACAACTCGGGTAACGTTTCCGATATTTTCATCTATCCAAGAAGAAGTAATTCGTATAAAGCTTGGGATGCGGAAATCCCTGATGTTTATGATCCTTATAAATTCACCAATTATGATTGGACTGATTGTAGTTGCCAAACCAATGGTTTTGGTACTATTTACTGAAAAATGGGTGCCGTTAATTATATATCTGCAATTGTTTTGCATTATCGGTTTAATTCCTGTCTCT
>MWJR01000226.1 GCA_002127415.1 Calditrichaeota bacterium AABM5.125.24 | reverse complement strand
ATCCCCCGTCCGATGACCGATGGCGCCATACAGACTGCAATCTCATCGATCACACCTGCCTGCATAAAGGAAGAAAGCACCCCGGCGCCGCCTTCAACCATCAGTGACAGCACTCCGAACTCGGGCAACCGTCGCAGAAGAGCCTCCGGATCTATCCGACCGTCCCCACTGTCGGGCATCCTCAGCAGTTCCACACCATCGCTGCCAATACCGGCCGGTTCAGTTGAATCGGCAACAACAAGCATGGTGCGAACGGAGGCTGCGCTCCGGGCCAGCTTGCTGCCCGGAGGCAGACCATAATGAGGCGACAGCACTATCCGAGTCGGATTGGGACCGCGAACCGAACGCACCGTCAACTCGGGATCGTCATACTGAACCGTCCCTCCACCCACCAGAACAGCGTCGTGATCGGCGCGCATAGCGTGAGCCAGCCGACGAGTCGCGGGGCCGGTGATCCATTTCGAGCTGCCGTCAGGAGAGGCCATCCTGCCATCGATGCTCACTGCCACCTTCACCGCACACCAGGCCCTGCCGTGCTCGTGACGGCAGAAATGCCCGCGGTTCAGATACCTGGCCGCCTCGGACAGAACGCCCGATACGACCTCGATACCGGCCGCATCCAGGGCGGCAAGACCATTCCCGTTGACCATCGGGTCGGGGTCCACAGTGGCCGCAACCACCCGCTCGATGCCCGCCTGGATAATGGCTTCGCTGCAGGGGGGGGTCTTACCGTAGAAGCAGCACGGTTCGAGATTGACGATCATAGCGGCTCCTCTGGTATCCTTGCCCCTGCAGGCAGTCAGCGCCGCCACCTCGGCGTGCGATCCGCCGTAGTTGGAGTGGCAGCCCTCACCCAGGACCTTGCCATCAGGCGCCACTACCACCGCACCGACCCGCGGGTTGGGCGATACATGTCCCCGTCCGCGCAGAGCCAGCTTGAAGGCCCGGCGCATCAGCCTCTGTTCCTCAGATCTCTGCATAAAAAAACCCGATGTCACCATCGGGGAATATCTTAAACACAGGGAATAGAGCTGATACTCTATTCCGAGCCTTCTCCCATCCGGACTCTCACCGTCGGCACCGGAATTTCACCGGTTCAGTTCCGTATCCCGAAGCGTCGGGACGGAAGTCGCGGGCTGTAACCGCCGGTATGGAATTACACCAATCCCCGAAGGCGGATTAAATCTACAAAACAAACTGCAAAAATACAAGCAGCCTTCCACTGGCAGCACTACTCGACAGAAAAATCTAAGTTAATAGAGGTCAATCATTAAAAACAGCGGGCGCCGCCGGTCTCACCGGCGGCGCCCACTTGAACTGAACGTGCTGTCATACTTCAGTGTGACAGCATTTCTAAACCACAGATCACCGCAGATACAGAAGCTTCCCGTTTATGCTCCTGCCACCGGTGGTGAGCCGCAGATAGTAAAGCCCCGAAGTCAGCCCGGTCGATGCGGCGTCGAGGGTGGTCCTGTGCTGACCGGCCGGAAGAGCCGCGTTGACCAAACGGGTCACCTCACGCCCTGACAGGTCGTGAAGCGCCAGTGTCACCCACCCGGACCGCTCGAGGCTGAACGGCACAACCACCCGGGCGTTAAACGGGTTCGGGAAGGCCGGGTCGAGGGCGAACCTCTGCGGGATGGAGGCCTCATCCGGCGGCGCTTCCAGCTCGTTATTGACCCAATCCCAGATGCGACCGGCAAACTGGTCGAGGGGTTCTGTCTGAACCGCACCGGCTATCGTCTCGATGGGGAAGCCGAAGAACAGGGTCTTGTAGGTATCGGTCTCGTGGATTACCGCCGCAATACCGGCGAATTCCCGGTGATTATCCTCATAAAACATTGCTGCCCGCGCTCCCTCCAGCGGGGCAATGATAGCGGTAGCTCCCGGCCAGCCCACCGGTCCGCCTCCCAGGTACACTCGTGAATCCCCGAACTGCATCTCATTCTCATAGCCTCGAACAAGGGAGAAGCGGGCGTTATCGGTCTCCAGCGAAGCAGCCAGATACTCCCGGCAGAACCGGCTCTCGCCTATGTCGGCCGCCAGGAACGAGCTGGAGACGATAAAGGCGCCGCCGCCGTCCAGATAATCCATTAACTCACCCTGTTCATACTCACTGATGACATCCTCATCCGTAATCATAGTGAACCACAGAACAGCCCGGTGATTGACCAAATAATCCCCGGTGACAACCCCCTCAACGGTGCGGTCCCAGTAATCGGCGTAGGGTAGCAGATCGTTGCCAAACAGTCTTCTCATCGCCACGGCAGCACTATCGTCATCGGCCGCATCAACCACCAGTATCGGCGGCCAATCGACCATAAATGTTATCTCGGCTGCGCCTTCAAAGTCGCCGGGTTGGGCGATGATCGACATATTAAAGGTCACCGGGTGAGGTTCAAACTCCTCAGCCACCTGGAAGCGGAACGGGGCTTCCGAGTTGTCCGCCGACTCACCGTTGGGAAGCTCGTCGAGCTGGAAGGCGCCGTCGATAATATCGATCCCTTCGTCCTCCGTTGTGAGGGTGACTTCAACTGTTTCAGCGGGTAGATAATTCGGCGCATTCTCCAGGGTAATCATCAGATCCGCGGTTTCACCCGCTTCCGCGCGGCCGTCGCCGTCACCATCACCGCCGTCACTCACCGCCCACTCGGCCAGTTCTATCAGCGGGGAATTGATGCTGAGATAGTAGGTTGCGGCCTGATGCACCTCGTCGTCATCCTGCACCCAGGCCACCAGAATCAGATTGTCCACCTCGAGCTCGTGCCAGCCGAGCCCCTCCATATCCTGGGTGAACTCATATTCGAGCGTATCCTCAGCCTCAATATCAAAGCCGGTGCCGCGGTAGTTGGGTATCATCTTGACCATTGCGTCGTAGTAGTCACGCTGGGCGGTGACTCCATCATACCAGACGTAGTCCTCGTTCAGCGCAACGTAAAGGGTAACATCATTGAGCTCCTCCTCGGCGGTTATGGTCAGGAAAACCTGGAGTTCATCATCCACAATACTGCCACTGATGACCATCTCGAGCTGCGAATCCCGATCAGCGCGGTTCTCAATGGCACTGATGAAGGCGGCCCTGGTGGGGGAACTCCCGTATTGGGTTCCATCGATAAAGAACCTCGGTATGGAGTTGACGCCGTAGTAGTTACGCCGGCCGTCATTATCACCAGGGTTATCGAGATACCATGGATCGCGAGGATTCACATTCGGCCAACTCATATGAAAGGCTATCGGCGCCACAATATCCTCGGTCGCTTCCAGAGCCCCTTCCACCGCCGCTGCCGAAGTGTAACACGGCGGGCAGGTCGAAGAGGTGAAATCCTCAAACAGCACCATCCTGTCGTAGGCGAAAGCGTCAATCTGCCCCAACAGGACCAGCATAATGACCACCACGATAGCTACGGTTATCCCGCGGCAAGCCGGGGAGATTAAGCTACTGCCGTTTCCCATTTTTCAATCCTCCTCACTGGGTCGTCGATGTCGCCTGAATGCGACCATTTACTGATACACAGGCTCCATATATTTAACAATAATTAAATTATAAGCAATTGTCCGATTGGATGCAAGTTAAATTTCTGGTGGTGCCTGATGATTTGATATGCTTATATTCCTTGTAATACCGGTTAATAGGAAATATATTAAAGCTTTGTGCAGTATTACCAATTCAATATAATGAATACCGAGCCTGATATGAAGCACTCCCTTTTATTTGCAGTAGCCGTCATTTCCGGTCTTATCGTATCCAACTCGCTGTTCAGTGGCGGTGACGAGTGGGTCGATCTGAGGTCGTTCAATACTGGACGCAACGCACCGATAGCCCTCTGGTATGAAGATGAGGGGTTCTTCACCCGCTTCAATCCCGGGACCGATGATGAGTTCACCATCCTGCAGGCATCGGTCTGGGTCTGCGCCGACGGCGATCCCGGCTGGCCCTATCCCGATAACTGGCACCAGTCGTTTCCGCTGATCATCTATCAGGCGGATGGTGATGAATTAGGGGATGAGCTGTTCCGGCGCGACGTTCTATACGAAGATGGCCCCGCTGCACACTGGATCACCGTTCAACCTAACACCAAATGCACCGGCCATTTCTTCGTCGGCACCATACAGGCCAATGATTTCCCCTACGTCGAAGGCTTTATGATGGACGCCCAGGTCAACTACCCCGACATGTTCTGGACCAACAGCGGCGGAGGATGGGGACGATGCGTGGACCGCGTTAACGGCTTCAGCGGCGACCTGCTCGTCTGGTGCAAGATAGATCGCACCACGGGCATCCATGAGGATGGGATAGACCATACAGCTGAGTCTTTCAGCCTGGGAACGGTTAGCCCCAATCCGTTCAATGCCGTCGCCTCAATCGAGGTCTCCCTATTGCGACCGGGATCGGTTGGCGCCGGCATCTACTCAATCGATGGGCATCATATCCTCAACATTACGACCAAGCCACTCCCCGCAGGTCGACACAACCTGAGCATCGACCTCACGGGCAGTCCAGCCGGGGTTTACATGGCCCGCTTCAGCAATCAGGAGGCCTCGATAGTCAGGCGACTTGTGCTGGTCAAATAGAGGGTGACCTGACTATGAATACCGTCCTCTTCGAGAAATACCAGGGACTCGGAAACGACTTCATCCTGATCGACCTGGCGGCTAATCCGGCGGTATCGATCCCGCAGCCCGATACGATGCGGCGACTGTGCCGCAGGCGCTTCGGCGTCGGGAGTGACGGGATCCTCCTGTTCTCCACCACATCCGACCGCGTGGTCCGGATGGTCTATTATAATGCCGACGGGAGCCGGGCTGAAACCTGCTTCAACGGCCTGCGCTGCATAGCCCTGCACGCGGTTCGAACCGGTCTTTTCAAATGTGGGGATGATTTCACCATCACAACCGACGCCGATGAGGCTCTGGCCCGCGTTGAACAGAACAGAAACCTCGTGCGGCTGGATATGAAAGGGCCCAGCTTCAAACCGGCTGATGTCCCCATAACCGCCGACCATCCCGTAATCGAACAGGAGCTTGAGTTTGCCGGGGATAAGCTGATCGGCACAGCCCTCTCCTTCGGCAATCCTCACTTCATCGCTTGGGTGCCGGAAGATGACCTCGACAAGCTCAACCAGGACGTCTCACGCCTGGGTGATGCGGTTGTAGATTCACCCCTCTTCCCGCACGGAACGAACTTTGAACTAGCCGCGTATAACGGCGGAGATGATGTCCTGATGGCTGTATGGGAGAGGGGCGTTGGGGTGACGATGGCATGCGGCTCAGGCGCTACAGCCACGGTCTGCGCCGGGGTCGCCGCCGGTCGGCTTCCTACAGAGCAACCGGTCAAGGTCAAGATGGCAGGTGGAACCCTCACCATTACCGTCCATCCCGACCTGGCGCGGGTGACTGTGGTAGGTGAGGCAGCACACGTCTTCAGCGGTTCTCTCGACCTGCCAGATCTGCGCCCGTAATGAAGCAGGGTTTCACACCGGCCGGAAGACTCGATATCCCTGGATATCCCTTCGCTGAGCTTGAGCGACAGGCGGCACAACTAAGATCCGCCGGAAAACCGCTCTATAACCTATCCATCGGCGACCCCGACCTGGATCCGCCCGGTTTCATTGTAGATGCCGCCCGCCGAGCCCTGGACGACCCGCAGGCACATCAATACCCCTCCAGCCGGGGCGACCCAGCGGTAAGGCGTTCGGTGGCGCGCTGGTTCCAGGGGCGGTTCGGGGTTGAACTCGACCCCGACAGCCAGGTCTGCATCCTGATAGGCGTCAAGGAAGGACTGGCACAACTGGCCCGCGCGGTTGTCAACCCCGGCGATGAGGTTGCTGTTCCTGAACCGGGCTATCCCGTCTACAGCCGCGCCGGCTGCAGACTGGTCGAAGGCCGCGAGAGGACAATCAAACTCGACCCACGCAGGGGCTTCCTGCCTGACCTCGACCAGGTCTCCGGGGTTAAACTGCTGTTCCTGAACTACCCGAACAACCCCACAGGAGCCACGGCTCCCGACGAGTTCCTAAAGGAGCTGGCAAACCTGGCGGAGTCTGATCCGGCCCTGACCGTCGCCTATGATATGGCCTACAGCGAGATGTGCTTCGACCGTCCCGCCCGCTCGCTGCTTGAATTTACGCCGAGGGTAGTGGAGTTCCACTCCCTGTCCAAGATGGCAAACGCCACCGGCTACAGGGTCGGCTTCGCGGTGGGAGATCCGGCCCGTATCGCGGCTCTGGTCCGGGCCAAGGAGGAGGTTGACAGCGGCCCTCCCCTGCCCTTTCAGCGGGCTCTGGCAGCCCTGCTGGACAGCTATGAGGGACCGAACCCGCCGCCTGAGATGATTGAGACACGTCAGGTCTATCAACGCCGTAAACGTCATCTGACCGAGGCTATCGCCTCGCTGGGGTGTGATGTATTCAGGTCGAACGCCACCTTCTACGTCTGGTTCAGGGTGGGCTCAGACGAGATGCCGTTCATAACAGAAGCGCTGGCACAGGGAGTGATACTTACCCCCGGATCCGGGTTCGGAGCCGGTGGGAAAGGCTGGGTCAGGGCTTCGGTGACCGCCCCTGATGAGGTTATCGAATCCGCCGCCCAGGCGTTGAGAAGTATGAAGCCATATTAAAGCATCGTTCCAGCGCAAGCTGGAACCCAGAACAGCACTCGATCCCGGTTTAAGGCTCGCTGAATAGGTAAGGCGGGACTCCCCAGCTTTCGCTGGGGCAGGCCGTGCCCGCCTGAAACAGCTGTTACTTGTCAGGGCCAGGAATCAATGAAACGAACCGGCAGGAGCCGTTCAGACGGCGGACACCACGGCCCGGTTCTGAAAAAGGGACTCGGGCAATATATGCTGCGCGACCGCGGTATTGCTCGCCGGATAGCTGCCGCCGTGCCGACCGAGCCGCTGGTGGTTGAGGTCGGACCCGGCGACGGCGCGCTGACGGCTGAATTGCTCGACGCCGGACACCGGGTGGTCGGCGTCGAATTGGATCGGTCGATGATCGAGCGGCTCAAAGGACGCTTCCGCAGCCGCCGCGAATTCAGCCTCATCGCCGGTGACATCCTGACCATTGACTGGAAGGCTGTCGGAGGCGACGACGACGAACTGGTTGTGGTCGGCAACCTCCCCTACCATCTTGCCAGCGTAATACTGTTCGATATCTTCAAACAGGTCAGGCGGGCGGATCTCCCCAGGATCAACGGAATGGTGATTATGGTTCAACGCGAGGTCGGCGTGCGGCTGACGGCCCAGCCAGGCAACCGCGACTACGGCAGTCTGACGCTGCTGACCCGCTACCACGGACAGGCCGAATATCTGTTCACAGTCCCCTCCGACCGCTTCCATCCTGAGCCGAAGGTTGACGGGGCCGTGATACAGTTGACATTCAACCGCTCAGGGGAGTTCCCGCCGGTCGAATACGACTCCTTCCGCCGGATAGTGCGAGGCAGCTTCGCTCACCGCCGCAAGATGATGCGTAACGCGCTTCGGGTTCTAAACGACCTCCCCGAAGGGTGGGATGAGCTGAAATATGACTTCACCCGCAGACCGGAGAGCTTCACCTTCGAGGAATATATCGACCTGACTCGCGACCTGCTATCCATTAAGTAGTGCTGCGCATACAAATATAGCTATTTATTATTCGGTAGGGGCGTCATTTATGACGCCCGTATGACACCAGCTTCGGGCGCGATAAGCTTGTCCCTGCGAAAGCAGGGATCGCACCACATACCGATCTGGTTTGTAGAGATATTTTTATGGTATTACCTACGTATCTCGGCAGTAGTTATCAGTAATCGGGAATTACCAACACGGATCACGAAATACTAAATCCTCCACCCCTGAACCCCGACCGCTGGCTCGAGCTGGTCGAAATCAGCGATGAGGCCCGACTGCAGCAGGAGCTCGAAGGCCGCCACCCAGCCGATATTGCCATACTTATCGAGCAGCTCCCCTCCGACCTTCAGCGGCAGCTTTTCAATCTGCTGAAGCCCGATACCGCCGCCGGGGTGATCGCCGAGCTCGACGACAGAGACGGTGCCCGCCTGATAGGCCCGCTTCCCACTCAAGATGCGTCGATTATCATCGAAAATCTTGAGAGCGATGACGCCGCCGACCTGCTCGGATCGATAAAAGAGGAACAGGCCGAAGCCATCCTGGAACAGCTTCCGAGTCGGGATAGGGACGAGCTGACCGAACTCCTCACCTACCACGAGGAGTCGGCCGGCGGCATTATGGCCACCGAGCCCATATCCGCTCCGGTCGATGCTACAGTGGGAGAAGTGATCGAGCTGCTTCGATCTCTAGCTGAGGAGATGGAGGATGTTTATAACGTCTATCTGGTGGATAAAACAGGCCGCCTGGAGGGCAAGGCCTCACTGAAGGAACTCATACTCGCCCAGCCCGGTCAGAAGGCTGCCGAGGTAATGGACCGGGAATTCCCACGGGTCAACGTGGGGATGGATCGCGAGGAGGTGGCGGGGATATTCGCCCGCTATAACCTGGCATCTGCCCCGGTGGTGGATGATAATGGGCAGTTCCTGGGGCGCATCACCCACGACGACATCCTCGACGTGATGACCGAGGAGGTTCACGAGGACATCGCCTACCTGACAGGCCAGAGCGAGTTCGACCCCGGCGAGCGCTCTCTTTACCGAAACCTCAGACTCCGGCTGCCCTGGCTGCTGTTGGGGCTGCTGGGTGGGCTGGCCGCCGCCACGCTCATCGCACACTTCGAGCCGCAACTGGCCAGGCTGACGCCGCTCATCTTCTTCCTGCCGCTGGTGGCGGCGATGGGCGGCAATGCCGGGATTCAGACCTCGTCACTGATGGTGCGGGGACTGGCTACCGGCGACATCGGCGACTATGGTCTGACCGCTCGCCTGGCGCGCGAACTGGTAACGGCCCTGCTGACTGGATCAATCTGCGGTGGAGCGACCTTTGGGATTACCTACTTCTGGCGGAGCGACCTGGTGCTGGCTGTGGTGGTAAGCACTTCGTTGCTGGCGGTAATCGTCCTGGCTGCGATAATCGGAGCCCTTATACCGCTGATGCTGAAGAGGTTCGGATTGGATCCTGCGCTGGCCACAGGACCGTTCATCACCACCACCAATGATATATTTGGCCTTTTCATCTATCTCGGCATTGCAACCCTTGTGCTGTCGAAGTTGTAAATTCAGGCGTCATCCTCACTGCAACAGGAGGCAAACGCAGTCTGAACCTGATACTTTAACATCTTGACTGTAAGCTGGGATAGTATTATATTAGTGTTTTATGAAAATCCGCCTCGCCAGTCTGAAGGACGGGCACAACAGGTGGCAGGAATCGGTGTCACCTGACGAGCTTGATCTGGAGCCGTCGGTTTACCGGCACGACGTGACCATCGATCTGACAGCCGACAAGCGCCTCGGTAAAGTGGCTGTTACCATCTCGGCGCGCTCGGTCGGCAACTTTGTCTGTGACCGATGCGGGGAGGATTTTCAGAAAGAATTGGGCGGCGACTGCTCGGTTGTGTTCGTTCAGCGGGACAGACCGCTGCCAGATGAGATGCCGGGTGATGATATGCGCAGCTTTCTCGTCGGCCAGGATGAGCTCGACGTCACTGCCGAGGTTCTCGATGCACTGCTACTTTCAGTGCCGATGAAGTTGCTGTGCTCGGAAGATTGCCGCGGTCTGTGCCCGGGTTGTGGCGCCAACCTGAACCTGGAACCGTGCCGCTGCCCGGTTCACATTGACGACCACTAAAGTCAAGAAGAGAGTATTAACGAAATGCTGATCGTAGTCGTGGTTGTTCCTATGAAACCCGGTAAAATCCCGAACCAACATCCACCTCTTACTTTTTTAATTTTTAATTTTTAACTTTTACTTGAGGCTATAATGGGAGTTGCCCAGCGGGGGAAGACCCGTTCCAAGCGCAATATGCGTCGCAGTCATCATCGATCGCGACAGCCGACCACGATGGAGTGTCCCAACTGCCACCAGGTTAAACT
>MWJR01000182.1 GCA_002127415.1 Calditrichaeota bacterium AABM5.125.24 | reverse complement strand
GGTCGCGATCCCGCTTGTATTGCTCAATAGCATCTTCAACGGTCTGCTTGGTGAGGCTGTTCTTCAATTCGAAGGTCGCAATCGGCAAGCCGTTGATAAAGAGACAGATGTCTATGGTAAGTTTGGCCTCATCGCGACTATATCTCAATTGGCGGCTGACTGAGAAGCGGTTGAGGCGATTGAGTTCTTCGGCTTTCAGGTTGCCCGGGGTCGGGGTCCCAAAAAAGAAGTCAAGATCAAGACGACCGTGCTTAATGCCTCGACGCAAAACGTCAATTACTCCCCGCTTCGTAATCTCGCCCTGGAGGCGGGCGAGAAAAGCCAGCCGCGTGGGACACGCATTGCCCAGATCAAGCGCCTCAGCAATGGCGGGCTGTGTTGCAGTCAGGAAGGCGGAGAGTTGCGCCAAGTCAACAGCGTATTCGCGGTCGTAATCTGTCGGATCGCCCTCCCGCCAGCCGCGCGCAATCATCTCATCTACTATCAGGCGCTCCAAGCCTTTTTCACTGGTATCGGTCGTCATCTGACTGCCGCATTGACGATACCTGGCAACCAATCCTTCGCTTTCAAAACGTCCCAAGCGAGGTAAATCTGCCGTTCGGTGAACTGCTTCTTGCGTTCGCCCCAAGCATAAATCTTCCTTTCAACAGCATTAATGTTGTCCGACCTTACTTCGCGTGCAGCCACCCAATGCACGGTTGCCAGTAATTCGAGACCGAATGGCGTCTCAAATCCCTGTACCAGGTCAGTCACGCGATCAAAGCGGGAAAGGGTGTCCTCATGACTCTGGAGAAACTCCTCCGCGTCCTTAATTGCGCCAGGGACGATCGAAATTGGCTTTTGTGGCTGATCGCTGCCTTCAGCATACCCGCTGATGTAATAACCGTCAATGGGAATCAGAACGTGGCGCAGGTTCTCCGCATAGGGACCTTCATAGGCTTTCTTGAACTTCAATCGCAGCGGCTCCTTCGCCTCCTGCATGAAATACATCAATTTGTGTATTTCCAGCAGCGTAACGAAGGGGTCCATCAGGCCGAGTAAATACCGGTGCATCAAGCCGAGCAAGGTCGCTCTGGCAGGGGTCATATGCGGGACTTTAGCAAACTTGGCGATCACTTCAGGCGCAGGCGCCCCGGCAGGTTCAAAGACGATGGCTTCAACTTCGGGGATCTGCCGGAGAGCCGCTTCTATGCGCGGGCGGACCTCGTTCCAATCCAATCCGCCCAAGCCGCAGCCGAGCGGCGGCACCGCGATGGAACGGACGCCAAGTTCCCTGATGACTTTCACCAAGTCCGCAAGTCCCGCCTCGATATCCTCAAGTCGGCTGTTGCCTTTCCAATGGCGTTTGGTGGGAAAGTTGATGATGAAGCGCGGATTGGTCATCTGGCCGGTGCGGTGCACGAGCATCCGCCCCGGTTCAGCCTCGCCGCGCCGGCAGGCTGCCTCGTATTCCTTGAAGTTCTCCGGGAAAGCCTTCTTAAATTGAAGCGCAATCCCTCGCCCCATAAATCCGACGCAGTTGACGGTGTTCACGAGGGCTTCAGTGTCGGCGACGATGATGTCGCCTTTGCGGTAAGTAATCATTAGAAATACCAATCTCGCTTCACAACAACCGGCGGTCGGTGCTGCGAAGCGGTTAGATGGTTGTTGACCGCTGTTTGCCTGGCAGGTGAAATAACACCAATCCTCTCAACAAGTTCCCAGGGAAAGAACTCATGCAGCAGGAATTCGGCCTGCTTGCCTTCTTTAACCGCATAATCGCGGAAGTCATTATTGGCGACCGCAGTCCAATTGATCTGATTCAACTGCATCAAGTCGTTGAAGAAGTTAGTATAGAACGCTCCTGCGTTGGAGGTTGTGAACGCCCAGCGCTTTCCCCGAGCGTTCGCCCAGCTGACGACGGTGCGTAAATCGGCCTCAAGATGAACAATCGGCGCCTGCCCGCCGTGATAAGTCAACGCCGGATGGTTGTTCATATGGAAAATATACAGCATAATTGACCGCGGGCAGAAGTAGAACGGCACGCAGTCACCAACACAAATTCCCTGATGACAATCAACCTGCAATGACAACCGCCTCTGTTTGATATCAGAAAGCCCAACTGTCACACTCGCTCCTCCTCGCTGAAGGATGGTAGAGTCGGAATGCAGTCCGCATGAGGCAATGATTCCCGGAAGATTGTCTATGTGCGTGATATGATAAATCTTCGGATGTGGTGGTGGTTGACTCAATCGGTCACCTCATCCTCATACCAGAAATACCTTCCTCAGCGAGAACACTAATACCATCTGCCCCAACATAGCCCGTTTCGGTATCGATAGGTTGAAATAATTTAGTAAATTCGCGTTCGCCATCCCTTGTATCAGCACTTCTGGACATTCCTATGTAGATCGTCAGGTTATTGAAACCAGCGAACTTTACGGGTCTCACTTTTAGCTCGTGATCTCCAAAGGTTACTAATCGAGCCTCCTCAGCGAGCCACTCGCGAAATGGTTCGTAATAGCCGCGATTAATTGTGCCAGGTTCGAAATCTACTCTCCGCCGAACCCTTTCTCGAATTTGTTCAGGATCGACCATTTCGGCACGTAAATCGTCCCCGATCAATGCCAGGGAATAGCTGCGCGTAACCGGGGTGCAACCTCTGATGCTCAAAATGGTGGTTGTCTGATCCTTCCACTTTCGTTTGTCGTCGGCGCTCGGTCTATACTGCCTTGCTTTAGCTTCAATGATATGCCAATTCCCATTCTCATCTTCACCGATCAAGTCAGCAAGTCTGTTGGTATCAGGAATCACATTTAGGTAACCTGCTCTTTTAAACGCCCCTGCATGAAGCAATCTCGAAACATTAAGAAGGTAATCTGCGGAAATCCCAGCAACCGCCATTCCTATCCAATATGAGACATTCGCCTTCTCGCTCTGCTCCAATAATTTGTAGAGACGAGTCCGCTCGATTCGTCTTCTATTGAACTCGAGAGCGCAAGTTACGGCAAACGCCTTATAAATGGTTAAAGGCACTGACCAAACGGTGTTCGGGAACGCTGCGCGAAAGATTGGCTGCCCGACCGTAATAGCAAACTTCATAAACTTAAACCAGGACACATTCACCTGATGGGTGGCGTTCAATCTATCGTATGGGGGCTGAAAGTCCTTTCCTGTAATTCTAATCTGTGACATCTACTTCCTCACGATCTGATTCTTCAGGCGATTTATTTGAGCCTAACTCATCAAACTCCTCAACCTCCACCTCTTCCTTCGCCTCCTCCGGCAATCCCGCCGCCGCTTTGCGCACGTCCAATTTGCCGGTCACCACATCCGAAATCAAGCGGGTACGATATTCGCGGAGAAGTTCAATCTCGCGGTTTGCGCGTTCCAAGGCGGCAGCTATGCTCGCCGTTGCCTCCTCAATATAGTTGGTAATGGCGATCTGCTCATCTAATGTTGGGAACGCAATCCAGATATTGCCCAAGATTGTTCCATTCAAATTCCCCAGTCCCGTGGTGGTGCTTGAAAAGTAAATTAATTGATCGCGACCAACACGATTATTCATAAATCGCCAAACGAAATCGGGACTTGTGTTGTCGTCTGGCCGAAGTCGCTGCATAAAATTAGAAAAACCACAATCCAATTTCTCTATTTCTTCAGAAACAAGACTGGCTTTGCCAATATGGGCCGCGCTGCCACTGGATTTGGTTACAACAATATCACCAGTCCGAAGCAATGTCGCCTGTCTTTCTACTTCATTAATTCGTCGTCTTGCCGGGTTGTTAATTCTCCAGCCTCCATCAATAGTTTGCTCTGTCGAACGCAGTACGATGGTTCCTGCTTCATCAAAATCGGAACCCCATGCTCCAGAATCGTTACGGATTAGGTGTGTCTTTAGCCTCCTCACCTCCCAATGCTCCGGCATGTCCCCCAGCCATTCGACACCCGACGGCTTGAGGCGAACATTCGGATCGAGACCACGGGTGACGGCGCGATGGATGATCGCCTGCTTCTGCTCCTCCAGCAACTTAACCAGCTTCTGCTTGGCGCGAATCAACTTCCCGATCCGCCTGTCCATGTAGTCGAGGTAACGGACGATGGCGAGTTGCTCAGGAAGGGGAGGACAAGGGAAGTGCCCATTAGAGTATTTCTCAGCATTAACATTGTCAATGGTGGATGATATCGCCATAACTCGTAAGAATCCACCAAACGCCGTTGACTTTGTGAAATATAATAGATATTCAGGTAATGCCGAAATTGTTGATGGCGTGAACTTAACAAGATACCCCGCATAAGCGCATTCACCATGCCGTTTGCGCTTAAAAAGAAACGAGCGACCTATTGTCCCGCTTCTTGATATCAGTAGGTCACCATCGGATAGTAAATAATCTGAAGTAATTTTAGGAGGCAAGAAAACTCCACCCCCCTTAAGATGACCGTCATCGGTCAAATCTGTAGTGCGAATGAAACGAACACCAGCCTCAACATAGTTATCAGCTGACAAGTTGGCACCATATCGTCCGAATTGAGAACAGATATTCTTCAACCTTCTCACGCCCCAATGCTCCGGCACCATCCCCAACCACGGCACACCAGAGTCCTTGTAGGCGAGGTAGGGTTTGAGGGGAGCGGTCATTTCTCCTCCCTGCGCCGCTTCTTACTCTTTCCCTGCTTCTCGGCAACGTTCTTCCGTTGAGATTCCAATCGCTTTGCCGAAGTCTGCAAATCGCTCAGGTAACGCTTCTCGGCTTCTTTCTCAGCCTCAAGCCTCCTCCGCTCCGCGAAGGCGTCATATTGTTCGTTCGCCCAAGTCAGCGCAGTGTCGCGGCTGACCGAGCCGGCGCCCTCCAGCACCGGCAGTTCCGTGTCTCTCAGGAACTTGTCGAGGAACATCTCCCAGTCGTGCAAGTGGATGTCGCGACGCCTTTGAGCACGGAATTCAGCCTGGTCGAGGAACATTACGGTAATGCGGTTGAGGGTGTCTATTTCCTGAGCCGAGAGATAGTTCTTCGCAGTTCCTACATCAGATTTAAGAACTCGACCGCCTTTCCATGAAGTTAATCCCATATTTGCAAGTTCAGCATTTGCTCGATTCCTGACGATTTCCGGTGCGGTCAGGCCGGTCGCCGCAAAGTGCATTTTGTTTTGCATTATGGCGAAGAAGGTCTGTGTCTGTTGCTCCTCCTCACGATAGTCAACAGCGAGGGCGAAAATCTCGCGAATGCGCTGATAGACTCGCGCTTCGCTGGCACGTATCTCCCGTATGCGGGCGAGCAGTTCGTCGAAGTAATCGGCGAAGCGGTCACGCCCCTTCAAGCGCTCGTCGTCAAGGGTGAAGCCCTTGACGATGTATTCGCGCAGCCGTTCGGTTGCCCATTGTCGGAACTTGGTGGCGATGGAGGACTTCACGCGATAGCCGACGGCGATTATCATATCCAGATTGTAATGCTTCACACGATAGCGCTTCCCGTCGGCGGCAGTTGTCAAGATTTCCTTGACAACTGAATCCGCGCTCAATTCGCCTTCAGCAAGAATGTTCTGAACGTGAATACTTACATTTTGCTTCGTCGTCTGATAGAGTTCCGCCATCAGATTTTGTGACAGCCAAACCGTCTCATCCTCCAAGCGGACAAGAATGCGGCTCCGGCCGTCCTCAGTCTGATACAGAGTCACCGCACTTTGATTGAGATTATCTTTTTCACTCATTGATTCGCCTCACCAGAAGCACCATTAGCGAGTATCTCTTTCATCAGCCTTTCGCTTTCATTCTCCACCGACACTATATCCGCTCTAATCTCCTCCAAAGTCCTCATCGGCTTGGGCTTGTAGAAATGCCTGTTGAAGTTGATCTCATAGCCGATCTTGATTGAGTCGGGGTCAACCCAGGCGTCAGGAGCATAGGGCAGGACTTCACGCTTGATGAATGCCTCAACGCCGCCCTCTTCAAGCAGGGGAATTTGCTCAGTGTCCCGTAGTTCGCTGTCAGGTTCGTATTCAACAACCGCCTTTCGGCCTTCGATGGTAATTGAGTAACGGCCGTGAAGGGGAGTTGCGGTGATCTTGCCCGGCTTGTGAACTTTAGCGATGACCGGCTCAGCGGCCTCGTCTTTCTCCGCCAAAGAAGTCTTGATCAGTTTGATTCGCTTGGCGCTCAGGCGGATGCTGTTCTCATCGGCGTCTGCTTCAATATCGGCAAGGTAGCGGTTGAAGTCCAAATGCGGACCTGCGCCGATCTTGCGAGCGACGCGGTCGACCACATTGACGATAGGCTCCTCATCCGCCTCGATGCAAGCATTACGGAAGCGTCCACGATTCACCTTGGATTGGTCAACCTTCAAGCGGAGCGGGCGTTCGACGGTGACTTTCCAGTAACCAAAGGCAGCGTTGGTGAATATCTTGGACTGTTCAGTCTCCTTGAAGGCAATGAAGACCTCGCAAATCCGGGCGATATCCGCTTCAGAGAGTTCACAGTTCTTTTTACCGAGGTTCTTACGCAACGGTGTGAACCATTGAGTAGCGTCTATCAACTGCACCTTGCCGCGCCGATGTTCGGGCTTGCGGTTCGTGAGCACCCAGATGTAGGTAGCAATGCCGGTGTTGTAAAACATATTCAGAGGTAAAGCGACGATGGCTTCCAGCCAGTCGTTTTCAATGATCCAGCGACGGATGTTACTCTCGCCCTGCCCGGCGTCGCCGGTGAACAGGGATGAGCCGTTGTGGACTTCGGCAATGCGGCTTCCGAGTTTGCTCGCGCGCTTCACCTTTGAAATTAAATTGGTCAGAAAGAGCATCTGGCCGTCGCTTGAACGGGTCACCATCGAGTACTCTGGATCACCGGCATGCTCAATCACAAAGCGGGGATCGCGCATCCCATCTTTTCCTCCCATTCGGTCGAGGTCGCTCTTCCAACTCTTGCCGTAGGGCGGATTGGAAAGCATAAAGTCAAATTCACGGGATGGAAACGCATCTGCGGATAGGGTCGAGTGCTCAGGTCCTCCTATGATGTTGTCGGCGGCATCACCTTCGCCTTTGAGCAGAAGGTCAGCCTTGCAAATTGCGTAAGTCTCGGCGTTGATCTCTTGGCCGTAGAGGTGAGTGGAAACCTGCTTACCACGTTCAGTAGCAAGCTGTTCAAGAGTTTCCTCTGCCACTGTTAGCATTCCCCCGGTCCCGCAGGCACCATCGTAAAGCAGATAAGTGCCCGATTCTATCTGGTCGGCGATCGGCAGGAATATCAGGTTAGCCATCAACTTCACCGCGTCGCGCGGCGTCCAGTGTTCTCCAGCCTCCTCGTTGTTCTCTTCATTGAAGCGCCGAACCAATTCCTCGAACACTGTGCCCATGCCGTGATTGTCTAGTCCGGGGAGTTTGACCGAGCCGTCGGGATTGTATACTGGATTCGGGCTAAGATTGATGCGGGGTTCGAGAAAGCGTTCGATTAACGTTCCGAGAGCGTCGGCTTTGGATAGACGAGGAATCTGGTTGCGGAATTCGAAATTGTTTAGGATGTCTTGGACATTCGGCGAAAATCCATCCAAGTAGGCTTCGAAGTCTGCTTTTAACTGCTGGGGATTCGCTCGATTGCGAAGATCACTCAGAGTAAATTTAGAGGTGTTGTATATCGCTTGACCTGATGCCTGCCGAAGAGCGACGTCCTGATTAACGATCTTTGCCTTATCCAGTGTCGCTTTGAGGTTTAGAACATCTCGCTTGGTCGGCTCCAAAACTGCATCGAAGCGACGCAGGACAGTCATGGGAAGGATTACGTCACGATACTTACCGCGAACATACAAGTCTCGCAGCACGTCGTCGGCGATCCCCCAGATGAAATTGGAAATCCAAGTCGTTTCACCGTTCGTCATCTGTCGGTTCCCCTTGAATGGATTCAAAGCGGAGGTAGTGGGGCTTCATTCACGCCCACCTCTCACAGTATGCTTCACTTTGGTTTCCTCGAGCCAACGATCAATTGCTTCCTTTCTGAATCGCCAATGGCGACCGATTTTTTGGGATGGGATCTTGCCCTCACCAACCAATTTATAGAGGGTTGACCGCGAAATCCTCAGATAGGCAGATAGTTCTTCAAGGGTTAAAACAGGTTCAGATTGTTTCTTCATTTGCATTCGTGAGTTTGGTTACTTCGCCTCGCGTGGTCCCCCGATGTTTTATCCTTCAAGTTACAGTTGTCGTCAGTCATTTGCAAGTGTCAATCACGACGACGAAATCCTTCCTCGCGATTTCCGGTGAGTCCAAACGCCAAAGGCGGCCGGATTGCGGCCGCCTTCTCTTGCGCGTTGAGAGGCGTTTAGGCGCTGAGCAGCCTCGCCATCTCCTCCTTCGACCGTAACCGTGAGATGTGGAGTTCCTTCACCCGGTCGAAGAGCGCCTTGCCCTTCAGGAGAGCCAGGTCTTCGTCCGGATTCATCGCCTTGATGATCCGGTAGAAGTCAGCCTTCGTGCGGGCGACGCTGACACCGCGCTGCTTCGCCAGTGCCTGAAGCTGCTTGACGGTCATCTTGGCAACATCCTGCTCGCCTTCAGACGCTGTGGCAGTTGCTGTCTCTGCTGCCTGAGAAGTGGGATCCGCCTCTCCAGATGCTTCCACCGCTGCGGACGGAGCTTCGACCTCGGTGGTCTCAGGCTCATCACCTGCTTGTTCCGCCTGCGCGGACACCTTGACCAGCACCACCATGGGGAAGGATGCGGTCACACGGCTGCCATCCTCGAGCTCGATGACCCAGCCGCGCCGTTCCTTGTCGACAATGACGCCGACCTTGTCCTTGGCCTGACCTGCGGTGATCATCACGCGGTCGCCGACCTTCTTCTTGGGTGTGCTCATGGCACTCTCCTGTGTTAAGTTGTTGATATGCCTTTACTTAATATGGCAGCAGCAATGTAATCGCACCCGCATGGTAGTCAAGGCATTTCCGAGAAAAGTTCCGAGAAGATGCAGAAAGGCGGGAAGCTTTCGGCAAGCTCCCCGCCTTTTGGAGGTTGGAGACACCCAGGCTCAGGCGTTTGCTTCAGCCTTCGCCCAGATGGTCATGTTGAATGCCGAAACCGCCTGCCCGATCAGGAAGTCGACCAGACCCCGCAGCAGCTTGCCATCGAACGGCTCCAGAAAGAATGGCAGCGGGATCATGTCGTCGATCCGGTCGATAATGCGGTATTTGCGGTCGAAGTACTCGAAGGCTTCCCGCACCAACCGGTGCTTGTCGGCGCCGGACTTGGGCGCGGTGATGATGGCTTCCGCCGCCCTCACAAGGGATCCCACCAAGTCGAAGACCTCTTGGATGCGGAACTCGCCCGAGAACAGCTCCTGCCAGTCCTGCCGGGCAGCTTCCACCTCGGCAAGGATTCTGTCGAGATAGGGATTGTCACTCATTTTGTACCTCATTGGTTAAGTAGGGTTTTCAGCAGCAGCACGATCAACGCTCCATACAGCGGGGTGAACAGCGCCCACAGCAGACGGGTGATGATCTTGCGGAAGCCGGTGTTGCGGTCAACCCGCACCATCAACCCCTCCTTGCTGTTGCCGGTGATCGAATCACGGAGGTTATTCATGGCTGTCCACAACTGAAGTTGATCGGCTTTGATTGAGGTTCGCATCTCCCGCATGTCCTCTTTCAAGTCATGAAGGTCCGCCTGAATCTGCTCGATCATCGCTACATGGACGCTGCAGGATGTGGTGTCGTGCTGCTCTTTCATTGATTAGGCTTTCGGCTTTTGGCTCTCGGCTTTCGTGCTTCGGAATTACGCGTTCAATGTCCACTCCGAAAACCGAACGCCGAATGCCGTGAGCCACCTTACGCCGCGATGTAGTCCACGACGATCTTCTGAGCGCTCTTCGGCGCCGACACGAACGTTATCGTGTTGCCGGTCACGATGTAGTCGTCGGTCGGCGTCTGCCTGAGTCCACCCAGATAAACCGCCAGGTAGTTGCCCAGCATGTTCGTCAGGATGAAATCGGTCGTGACGCTGTCACCGGTGAAGTACTCGGTC
>MWJR01000086.1 GCA_002127415.1 Calditrichaeota bacterium AABM5.125.24 | reverse complement strand
CGCTTACACCTGGCGCGATATTGAGACGCGTCAGGACACTGTGCAGGCTGTCCTTTCGACGGTGGCTGTGGTCTCCGGGCCGCCCTATCATCTTGACATCGATGTCAATGACGACGGGAACGACGCCGGCGGCGGCACCTGGTTCATCGAGGTTTCAGCCAAGGTGTGGGACATCTTCCGCAACCCGGTGGCGGACCGGATCCCGGTCGTTTTCTCGGTCAATCCCGAGATCGCCTCCATCAATCCGGGTTACACCGGGAACGTCGGACAGGCGGGCAGCTCAGAGCCCGGACTGGCATACTCGAATATGTATTACCACAGCTCGAACACATTCGACACCCTCACCATCTCGGCCGAGGTGCAGACCGCGGGAGGCGCGATCACCGGTGAACGGGAGCATACCCTGCCGATGCAGGAGGGTCACCTCGACCTGTATGTGGACCCGGCCAACTGGATGTTCCCCAATGGAGGGGAAGGCCACGGACCACTGGCCCGGATCAGGACCTGGGTCGTATTAAAGGATGGCCACGACATCCTGATCAACAACGGACCGATCCTGTTCACCAGTGTCCGGGCGCGCTTTTACTGGTATAACTGGTCGCGCCATCGCGACGAGATGTTTTACCCGGCTCCTTCGAAGAAATATACCGGCTGGAGACCGCCGAAGCACATCGAGCACAACGAGGATGATGGCAAGGCAACCGTGTTCCTGCTTGCAGAGGAGGCCGACATATTCCTCGATCCGTTCACCCTCGAGGTCAACGTGCAGTTCAACGCTGAGGTAGAGGGTTACGATGATGTTTCGGCCGACCCGGCTTTCGTTCTGTTCACCAGGCATTAACGGCCGGTAGGTTTAGCCTTTCCGGGGCGTGGCGCTTGCAGCCGCGCCCCGGAAAGGTCTGTCAGATTTAAGTCACATTAATTAACGCTGCATCGGGATACGTTTCCGACGCAGATTACGGAGGTATGTCTGTGTCTGCTTGATGGCAGACCGATCTTTATTATTATGGACGTAAAGGAAGCGATCAAGAACATTCCACCCTTCTCCAAGTTGGGCGAGATACTTGTGGCGGGTGGAGTGGTTAGCGAAGAGCAGCTCAAGAAGACGCTTGCCGAACAGAAATACTCTCGGGAGCGGATCGGCATGCTGCTCATGAAGCTCGGGTATGCGGTCGAGGAGCAGATTTTCGGCGCCTTGGCGCACCAGATGGGGCTGCAGTTCATCTCCAATGACGAGCTTCTGGAGGCCGACGAGGATGTGGTCAAGGTGATTCCGGAGGCGTTCGCCCGGGAGAATACCTTAATCGCCAACTCTATGGATGATGGCACATTGCTGGTGGCGATGGAGGATCCCGAGGATATCATCGCCATCGACAACCTCAGGAAACTGACCGAGTTGAAGGTTATCGGTGCCCTGGCGTCGCCGAGCGGCATCCAGAGCGCCATCGACCAGCTCTATATCCGCATCCGCAAGGCGGGTGAGGTGCAGGACGTCATCGGCGACCTGCAGATCTTCGCCGAGTCAGAGGACGAAGAGGAGGGGTTGGTCGATATGACCAGGGCGGATGCCGGGGTTGAAGACGCACCGGTGGTCAAGCTGGTCAACATGATCATCGCCGACGCCCTCAAGGAGCGGGCCACCGATATCCACATCGAATGGCAGGACGTTTATGTCTCCGTTCGATATAGGATCGACGGGGTGCTGCAGGAGGTGATGACGCCGCCTCACTCCTCGCATCCCGGCATCATCTCACGCCTGAAGATCATCTCTCGGCTGAACATCGCTGAGAAGCGGCTGCCTCAGGACGGTCGGTTCACCATCAAAGCCGCCGACCGCGAGGTGGACGTCCGCGTCTCGATCCTGCCGACGGTGAACGGCGAGAAGATAGTGCTGCGACTCCTGGATAAAAGCGGCATCTCCCGCTCCCTGACCCAGCTCGGCTTCGAGCAGGATATGCTGCACCTATTCAAGCGGAGCATTGTGCAGCCCTATGGGATGATCGTTGTATCGGGGCCAACCGGGTCGGGCAAGTCCACCACCCTGTATGCGGCGCTGAACGATATCAAGTCGGTCGAGGACAACATCACCACCGTGGAGGACCCGGTCGAGTATCACTCGGGCGGGGTGAACCAGGTTCAGGTGAAGCCGAAGATCGGGCTGACCTTTTCAACCGCGCTGCGACATATCCTGCGTCAGGATCCCGATAAACTGCTGATCGGTGAGATCCGTGACGGCGAGACCGCCGACATTGCGGTCAAGTTCTCGCTTACCGGCCACATCGTCTTCACAACTCTCCACGCCAACGATGCCGCATCGACCATAACCCGTTTCATCGATATCGGTGTGCCGCCGTTCCTGGTCGGGAGCTGCCTGCTGCTGGTGATGGCGCAGCGGCTGGTGCGCCGCATCTGTCCACGCTGCAAGCTTGAATACGAGCCGGACGAGTTCGAGATGGCAGCGCTGAATATGACCGACGATGAGAAGGAGCGTTACAAGGACATCAAGTTCTACCGCGGCAAAGGCTGTGTGCACTGCCGCAATACCGGCTACTACGACCGAAACGGCATCTTCGAGATCCTGGAGATCAAGGGGCCGGTTCGAACCATGATCTACGACAACGCCAATCAGGAAGAGATCCGGGCCGAGGCGCTCAAGCGGGGTATGGTCACCTTGCGCGAGGCGGCCCTGCGTAAGATATCCGCCGGCATAACCACCGTCCGCGAGGTGCTGCGGGTGACGGTGCAGGAGTATGAGGACTAAACGTCATCGCCTCAGATAATCGAGGAGTTACATGCCCAACTTTCAATATGTAATCACTGACGCCAAGGGCATCCGTCGTGAGGCCCGCATCCGGGCTGCCAACCTGGACACCGCGATGCAGACCCTCACCAAGAAGGGATTTAAGGTTGTCTCGCTTCGTGAGATGCGGGGTCAGGTAGGGGAAGCGGCTTTGCCTCCCATTGCCGAGCAGATTCAGACCATGGTCGAGAAGATCAAGACCTTAATCCCGCTCAACACCCTTGTATTCTTCACCCGCCAGTTATCCACGATGTTCTCAGCCGGTCTGACCATTGAGAAATCGATCAGCAACCTGATGGTGGAGGAGAAGAACCATCGCTTCCGGAGGGTTCTTGCC
Source organism: Calditrichaeota bacterium AABM5.125.24 (assembly GCA_002127415.1). Taxonomy (GTDB): domain Bacteria; phylum Electryoneota; class AABM5-125-24; order Hatepunaeales; family Hatepunaeaceae; genus AABM5-125-24. The sequence continues at coordinate 6,846 of MWJR01000086.1, read as the reverse complement.
AGAGTTGCCAACGACCTGAAGAAGGGGATGAGCCTCTCCGATGCGCTGGCACTGAACCCAGGTGTGTTTGACGGGCTCTACGTGGCGCTGGTGCACGCCGGTGAGATCTCCGGATCGCTGCATGTGATTCTCGAGGATCTTTCAAACTACCTTGAAGCAATGGCCGACACACGGCGCAAGGTGCTCTCTGCCCTCTCGTATCCGACCTTCGTGCTGGTCTTTATGATGGCGATTGTCTCCGGCTTGCTCCTGTTTATCGTGCCGCAGTTTGCCGAGATCTACGCCAAGTTCGGAGCCCGGCTGCCCGGTCCGACTCGAGCCCTGGTGGCGGTGTCCCAGCTTCTCAGTCGCAACTTCGTGCCTTTCATGGGGATCATGATCGCTGCGCTCTTCGTGGGGTGGGTTGTTTCGCTGACCGAACGGGGTGGGATGGTGTTCGACCAGATTAAGCTCCACTTCCCGGTGATGGGGATTCTGACTCAGAACACCTTGATGAATAAATTTGCCAAGACATTCGGGATAATGCTTGGCAGCGGTGTGCCGGTTCTTGAGTCGCTCACCCATGTGCAGCGGGTGGTGCGCAACCGTGTTGTGGTGCGGGCGCTGGAGACCTCAAAGATGTTAATCAAGGACGGCTTCGCCATCTCGGTGGCTCTGAAGAAGACCGACGTCTTTCCGCCGACCCTGATCCAGCTCATCGCCACCGGTGAGGAGACCGGGGAGATGGACAGGCTGCTCGACAAGGCGGCCTATTTCTACGCCAAACAGGTGGATGCAGTCGTCGATCGGCTGACCTCGCTGATAGAACCGATGATGATTGTTGCCATCGGTGCGGTTGTGGTATCGATCATCATCACCATCTACCTGCCGATCTTCAAGCTGGGTATGGCTTTGCAGCGCGGCCTTTAATGCTGTTGCAGCTCCGTTATTCGAACAGTTATCACGAGAGGCACGGTTTACCGTGCCTCTTTACGCTCCGGGGACGGCTCAGGTGAGGTGGGTTTGGTTGGAGTATGTGGTTATCTTTGCCCTCGGAAGCGCAGTGGGGAGCTTCCTGAATGTCGTTATACACCGTGTTCCGCGGGGCGAGTCGATTGTCCGACCGGGATCGCACTGCCCCAAATGCGGGCGACCGATCAGGCCGTTCGAGAATATACCGCTGCTCAGTTATGTGTGTCTCAGGGGGAGGTGTTCCGGCTGTGGCGAACCAATCTCCTGGCGCTATCCGGCTGTAGAGGCCGGGATGGGCGTTCTGGCGGCGGTTCTGCTGTGGCGATTCGGGTGGGGCGTGGAGCTGCTGATCTATGGGGTGCTGGCGGCGCTGTTGCTGGCCCTCTCGGTCATAGACATCATTACCTACCGCCTGCCCAACCGGATTACGGTGAGCGGGGCTGTGCTGGCCCTGTTGTTGACATTGCTTTTCAGGCGCGACCACCTCTTGATGATGGCGGCGGGGGGGCTGGTCGGTCTGGGACTGCTCGGTTTTATGGGGCTGGTGGGTCGACTGCTGTTCCACAAGGAGACCCTGGGGATGGGGGATGTCAAGCTGGCCGGGATGATCGGGCTGTTCCTGGGGCCGTTGCGAACGGTCGGGATGTTTATCGTCGGGATATTTATCGGGGCACTGATCGGGGGTGCGCTGGTGTTGGCCGGTGGTCGGGGCTGGGGACAGCGTATCCCGTTCGGTCCCTATCTGGCAGCCGGAGCGATGATCTCGATACTCTGGGGTGAGAAACTGTGGCGCTGGTATCTCTCGCTGGTAATACCCTGAGGAGAGTCTTGACAATCAGACTTGGAGGTTGTAAATTACAGGATTAGATATAGAATTTCTGTATTAGTAAGCTGTAATGTTGGGTCAATTCCGGTGATTTTAACCGGATACATCCTGCATATTAACATAGGGGTAATAATCGGGCCGTAGCTTTTCCGGTCAGGCAAAGTTCAGGAGGTAAAATGTCACGGAATCTGTTGTTAATACTTCTATCATTGGGATTGGTGGCCGGTCAGTTGCTGGCGCGTCCTAAGCAATTGACCAATCCACGCTATGATCCCTGCGCCGTGGTTCAGGAGCCTGCGCGGCTGATCACGCCGGATATGGAGTTCAAAGCCGGTCAGGTAACGGAGCCTTCTCTCCGTCGTGACGAGGTCGATGAGATTGAGCTCCACGACATGGCGGCAATCGGCGATGACTTTGTCATCGGTTACACCTGGTATGATTACCAGCACAATGGCTCTATCGGCAAGATGATCGCCAGGGACCCGGAGGGTGCGGTTCACTTCATCTGGATGGAGGGCTATAATTCCGGGCAGCAGCCCCGGCACGTAGCATACAATATGCTTGAAGACGGGGATCTGATCGTCAATGCTGACGAGCGGACAGTGGTGAACAGCTCCGACAAGGGGGGTTATGCCTGTCTCTCCCTTATACGGGATGACTGGCGGGGGATCGGGTATTTCCACGAGTCGGATGTTCCCCAGACTTATGTAAAAACCGCCCAGGGGACTGACTGGGTCAGGCGTGCCGCCGCCTTCGCCTCTTCGTATCCACCACTCTGGCCGGATATTTCGCTTATCTGGCCTCACGGCGACATCGACAGCCGGAACTTCTCCCACGTCTTCGCTCATGAATATGACCCGGCCGGAGATCAGATCTGGGCCCGGGTAGCCTACTGGCGTGGAACCCCGGTGGATGAGAGATTCTCCGATTGGGAGTGGACCGATCCGCCCATAAACGTCGATACGGTCTCGACCATCAGCCAGACCGTGGCAGCCTCCATGACCACCAACCGGGTGGTTCTGGGTTGGAACAAGAACCGGGTTGGTTCAGACCTCGGTCCCTGGGATAACGCCCGCGGTCCATACCAGCACAACAACGACGTCTGTTATATCCTCTCGAATGATGGCGAGAATTGGGATTGGGAGAACGGCAGGACCAACATCACCAGGACCATACCGCCCGATCCGGAGCTTGAGCCCGATCTGCAGGAGGCATACGGCGATACCTTCCGTCCCTACTGCGACCTGGATATCCAGTTCGATCCCTGGGATGACAATCTGTTTGCCGTTTTCGCCGCCGGCCGCTTCTATGAAGACCCGTCACCCGAGGGTGATGACCCCCCGGGTTCAGCTTACGCGGTGCACGACTTCCTCTGGTTCTGGAACTCGGTTGAGGACACCATAACCATGATCGCCAATGGGGACTATTACAACTATACCCCCAATGCGGCCCGCTTCCGCTGTGGCGCCTGGCGCTACAACTGCGACCGCGGCTCGATCGCCTTCAATCCCGACGCTGAACCCGGGACGATCTACGTGGTCTGGTGCCAGTTCCCCAAGATCATGGAGCCCATAGATTTAGATAATGATGAATGGGAATACCTGCCGGGGGCGGCCGATACCAGCCGGGACGGCTACGTGAACGCAGAGATTATGGTCTCCATCTCGACCGACTGGGGCATAACCTGGCAGGAGCCGATCAACATCACCGGGACCCGGTGGGACGGTGAAGATGCGGCTGCACCAGGTGAGTGCATGAACGAGAACTGGCCGTCGGCAGCTCTGATAGCCGATGACACGCTGCATATCCAGTATGTCTTCGATCTGGACGCCGGTGGGATTCCGCAGGATGAGGGGCAACCGACCAACAATCCCGTGATCTACCACCGGGTGGCTCTCGAAGACCTGGACCATAACGGCGATCCGGTGGAGCTGCCGCGGGAGGGCTTCCAGTATCATAACTACCCCGACATCCGGCCTGTCATCGATGAGGCTATGGTGCTTCGCGATCCCGGAACTCCAACGCCTGCAACTGACGTAACCATTACTGCCGACGTTATAGGCGGGGGCGACTACGTGCTTGAATCGGTCGAGCTGCTGTTCGCTTTTATTGTGGATGATAGCGTTGGCGCCGAAACCGAGGTGGCGATGGAGAACATAGAGGATGATATGTATTCGGGCGTCATTCCCGGTCAGCAGGAAGGCACAGTAGTCTGTTATCGCATCCGTGCTGTCAATGACACCGGATTTGTTACCATTGCACCGCGTGGCTGGCGGTGGGCTTATGTCGTCCGCGAAGAGGGTGGGCTGACCATCACCGATATCCAGCAGCACCCCAGGCAATGGGGAGTGGATTACTCCTTCTACCGCGGCTATGAGGTGACCGTGACCGGAACGGTGACCACCCCGGCCCAGTTCAACCAGATTTACGGCGCATACGCCATACAGGACGGCGAAGGTTACTGGTCGGGCGTGTTCGCGCGCGGCATCGAGGATGATCTGAACATCGGCGACCGGATTACCGTCACCGGCACGGTGTTCGAGCGTGACCCTGAGGACCCGGTGAAGTGGAGATGGGCGACCTACATCGACGTGACGGACTATGCGATAGTCGGTCAGGTGGAACCGGTGGAGCCTTACCAGGTGAGTGACGCAATCGACCTGACCATTAATGAGCGGGCTGAGCATCTCGAAGGTGTTCTGGTGGAGGTGCTCGATTTCGAGGCCGCAAGCTTTGACGGGGATCCGGAGACGATGGACTACTGGCCGATCACGGACGAGACGATGGAAGGTATGGATCGCGAAGCCTGGATCACCACTATCGGTATGTCGGAAGAGGATATCAATGAGACCGGGGTCCGTGGCTTCCGTCAGGGAACTCGTGTTGACCGGATGATCGGGGTATTCACCGAGAATTACGGACATTATGCGGCTACTCCACGCGATGCCGATGATTTCGGTGAGTGGAGCGTTCCTGAGGAGGGGGCCACGCCGTATCGCTTCGGTCTCGACAGGGCCTATCCCAACCCGTTCAATGCCACCACCAACGTCGGCTTTGAGCTGAACCGCAGCGGACAGGTTCATTTCGGTATCTACGATCTGTCCGGTCGGCTGGTCGCCAGCCTGGTCGATGGCGAGCTGAAGATCGGACATTACAACTTCACCGTGGATGCCTCTTCGCTTTCGGCCGGGGTTTACATCCTCAGGCTCGAGACCGATCTGAATTCGGCCAGTCAGAAGCTGGTGTTGCTCAAGTAGCCCTGTTTCATACGGACCGGCAGGCCGCGGTTCTTCCGGTTTGACCGGATGGGGCCGCGGCCTTTGTGTATGGGGTCGGAGTGCGGTTCATCGATGAGGCGGTAATAAGCGTGCGAGCCGGTCGTGGGGGAGGCGGCGCGGTCAGCTTCCATCGCGCCTCTTACCTGCCCAAGGGGGGGCCTGACGGCGGGGACGGAGGTCGCGGGGGTGACGTGGTGTTGTGTGCCTCGGCCCAGCTCGCCACCCTGGAGGATATCACTCTGCACCGGGTTTACCGTGCGGAGAACGGCCGCCCCGGTCAGGGTGGCAGGAGGAGCGGTCGCGCCGGAAGAGACCTGGTCATCGAACTGCCGGTGGGAACGCTGGTTTGGAACATGGAGGAGGGTCGGCTCCTCGCTGACCTGACTGAAAGCGATCAGCGTTTTATCGTGGTCCGGGGCGGTTCCGGAGGTCGTGGGAATGCCCGTTTCGCCACCCCCCGCAACCGTGCGCCCCGGCGGTCGGAGCCGGGCGGCCCCAGTGAGGAGCGGCGGATCAAGCTCGAGCTCAAGCTTATTGCGGATGTCGGTCTGGTCGGCCGGCCCAACGCCGGAAAATCCACCCTGCTGGCGGCTCTGTCCCGCGCTCACCCGCGCGTGGCCGACTATCCGTTCAGCACCCTCAGCCCGGCCCTCGGCATCGTGCCGGTGGGGATATACCAGCGCTTTGTTCTGGCGGATATACCGGGTCTGGCGGAAGGTGCCCGCTTCGGGCGCGGGCTCGGACACCGCTTCCTCAGGCACATCGAGCGCACCAGGCTGATCGTGCTCCTCATTGAAGCCCCCGGAACCGATTACCGCAGTGATTTTGAGAAATTGCATGCCGAGCTCGAGGGATTCAGCCCCGAGCTTCTGCAGCGTCCGCGTCTGATTGTGATGTCTAAAGCCGACCTGCCGCGTGAGGGGGACTGCGGCGAACCGTTTCCGTTCGATCTGGAGGTGTCAGCCTTGACCGGAGATGGGCTGAAGGAGCTCGTGGATCTCATTGCGGACAGGTTGGGGCTGGTGAGGGAGGCGGCCTGTTGAGCGGGACCGCCCCCGGTCCGTTCGACCGGTCAGGTCGTGTGGCTCTGGCGGCGCTCCTGTCCGCCCCCGATGTGGGTAACCGCCGCGTGCTGGAGCTGGTCAAGCTGTTCGGTTCACCGGAAGCGGCGCTGGCGGCCCCGGCAGGTGAGATCGCTGCAGCCATCAATGTTCATCTCAAAGTGGGGCGGGGGGTGAACCGGGTCGGCCGGTCGCTGGAGGCGGCCGAGAAATTGGTGGAAAAGGCTGAGAGGACCGGTGCGCGGATGGTCACCTTCTGGGATGAGGAATACCCGGTTCGGCTGAAGCAGATCCACGACCCTCCCGTAATACTATATATAATCGGCGACCGTTCGCCGCTATACGATTATGCGGTGGCGGTGGTCGGAACCCGGCTGCCGAGCGACAACGGGAAGCAGATAACGTTCAGGATCGCTCGGGAGCTGGCATCGGCAGGGGTCACTGTGGTGAGCGGGATGGCGCTGGGTATCGATTCGCTGGCTCACGAGGGCGCCCTGCAGGCCGGCGGACGGACGATAGCGGTGCTCGGCTCGGGAATCGATGTCATCTACCCCCCCTCGAACCGGCGGTTGTTCGAGCGAATCATCTCGCAGGGGGCTGTTATAACCGAGTATCCTCCGGGGACCGAACCGGACAGGCATCACTTCCCCCAGCGGAACCGGCTCATCAGCGGTCTCAGCCTGGGGGTGGTCATTGTGGAGGCCGGGCTGAAGAGCGGGGCCCTGATCAC
>MWJR01000104.1 GCA_002127415.1 Calditrichaeota bacterium AABM5.125.24 | reverse complement strand
GGATTTGGAGTCTTGGATTTCGTCCGGCAGTTACCGGACGCATTCCGCAATTCGCAATCCGAAATCGACTGTTTCCGTTCACGGCAGATGATCAAAAGCTCTTCACTTCGACCGACCCCGCAGCCTGAAGCTAACGTCCAATAATGAACGGCAACAGCCTGCTGTCACGGGGTTCGGTCCGGCCGGCCAAGAGCGACCAGGCCGACCGACGGGGTGTCAAAGAGCGGAAATTTAGTATGATTGGACTACTTCTTCACGATAGTCAATTTAACAATACCAGCGACAGTTCGCAATACTTTATTCAAAGATTCAGCGTCAGGATAGATTTTAGCGACGTCGGGTTCCAGCAGAACCAGATTTGTTCCGCGACGAACCCTCTCTGCATACTTGCCGCGCACGCCGCCGCTGAAGTCGTAATGCGGCAATACCTCGTCAACTTCATCAATCTCCTTCTTTTCATCTTGACTGCCTCAAGTCATCAATTGTCAGTCCCATCTGCCTCATTAGGCTTCTGAGTGTCCCTTTTGGAATATCCTTTCCCATATGAATTGAAACCGTTCCCCATCTTCCATCCGGGTGCCGGTAGGTTGCGTGGCTGCCACTCTGGTCGGTCTTCCGGAATCCCTTCCGTTTGATGATGGACACGAATTCTCGAACTTTGAGAACCGGCAGCTTATGGCTCACACCGCCACGCTTACTTCGGTCTGTATCAAATCGCTCTCAACAGGGATTGGGTCGCCCATTTTCAATCGCGCTCGGACATTCAAGGCGATCGCATCCTTAATCATATCCAGCGCCTCTTCAAAGGTGGCGCCGTCGGTCACACAACCCTGAAGAGCCGGACATTCAGCTATATATACGCCATCTTCGTCGCGGTAGATGACGACGCGATAGCGGTAGATATTTTCGTTGCCGCTTGTTACAGCAACATGTGTGGTCTTACGCTTCATTGAGCTTATAAAATATCCGGATACCTTGATTACTTGATTACTTGCTCACTTGATCACTTCCCCCATCCCGCCTGTTCTAAAGAGCCCCGCCGGGCGATAGGGGTGTCAAAGAGCGGGGAATATGATATGAATACTTTACTATTATTCTATTTAGTCGAGTCCCAATTGCCTGAATATTAACCGGCACAAGCTGTCCGGGATTTCATTATGTCGCGAAACCGGAGCTTTCCTTCCATTTGAAGGATTATGATAAATATCGTGGCGACTACCGTGCTTCAGCAAATGACAACCCTTTTCGTGCAACTTCTTCAGCAGTTCATGCCGCTTCATACGGCAAGTTCTATCTCAATATATTTAGTTTCGATTTCGACTGGTAGAGGCTCATCCGACTCGATCATCAGTCGGTAGGCGTCCTTGATGTTCTCGATCAACTCCTTAAGCGTCGCGCCTTGGCTGAAAACGCCGGGGATTCCCTTCAGCCGCCCCACCAGCCAGCCTCCATCTTCCCAGTATTCAAGTTGAAATTTGTTTGACATATTGTAAGACATCAAATCCTCTTATCCTGGTTGATCAACGTCAACACCCCTTGCAAACATCACGTCCGGCCGGCCAAGAGCAACCAAGCCGACCGACGGGGTGTCAAAGAGTGGAAAAGTCTTTTAATTATTCTTTCAGAAGGATGGTTAAGCTTTCCTCGTTTCCTTTGGTCAATCTCACCACGTTATCGACATCTTTCAGATGGACAAACTTGTTTTTCTCAGGCAAACGTAAATTACTGAGCCCCTCCGGGGCTTTTACAACCTGTCCCTTGATCTCTACCGTCTTTGCTGCTGCGATGCCCAATGTAATCAGATTGACAAGAAAATCTGTTGGTGTATTCTTGATTACGATTGTGCAGTTGATAATGGCATCAGCATCTGTTCCAAATAATGTTTCAGAAAGTATCTCCGAAACATCAAAGGAATTTGTATAATCGAATGCGACCATCCTACTGACGCTGAGATTCTGAACAACCTCCACTTTTACTTGAGGTTGATTAAGAATTATCGGGATTGGACCTTTTCCACTAATTTTCGCGACAGTGCAACCCGATAAAATCGCGCTGACAAGCACAATGATCAAGACGAAACTTCCGCTCTTCATTTCAAAATCCTTGTTTAAATTTTATCGTCCCCACCAGGTTTCAATCACATCGCAACCTGTCGGCTTCTTCCCCTTCCCCCGCCTTTTTGCGGGTTTATGCGAACATTAACTTTCGCCCTTTCGGCTCCGGGATCGGGTCGCCGAACTCCCGCGCGGTGTCCAGCCAGAGTTGAATGGCGTCCTGGGCGCTCTTCAAGGCGTCGTCGTAGGTTGCGCCGTGCGCCATGCAGCCGGGCAGTTCCGGGACCTCAGAGATGTAACACTTGTCAGTATCGTCCCAGAATATTATTATTTCGTATTTATGCATCCCCGTTCAACTTGAGATTATATTTCAGAATGGTTTCCCGAACCTTGCGAACCTGATAGACTTTGGCTTTGCTTCCCTCCCGTTGCAGGTTGATCAAGTCCGGAATTCCGCTCTTTCTGTATATTTTATGGCTGCCGCGCGTGCGAACTTGAAACCCAAGCTTCAACATCAAATTACACAATTCGTTGAACGCGATATTAGCATCGGATTTACCACTTAGAATTAGATTTACTAATTTTTCATACTTGCCCATATTGATGTTGTTCGTCTATTTGTTTCTGCGAGGTTTCAATCGCAGCGCAACCCGATAGCTGTTGTTCCCGACTTCCTCACCTACGCCCCTTCCACCGGCAGCTTCGATATTCTCAGTTCCCGCAGGTTCAGCTTGCGGCTGGCGTTGTCTATGTCTATACCGACTATATTCCCGTTTTTGTCGTAGTCCAGAACCACCCCTTCCGAAATCACGCGGCTGTCAGCGCTGGGACGCTCGGAGAGGTCAATGTAAAGCGAATCGGTGTCGGGATAATAGCTGAGCTTCATTACTTGAATCCCCTGTCGAAAAAGGCATTATGGATTATACTTTTATTATCAAGCGTTACCACCCTAAGGACTTTATCCCCTGACTCCGGAACTTTGCCCCAAAATCGAAAACGATTGTCTTCCTGTCTCTCAACACGAATCGGATTTGTGATAACCTGGATGCACCATTCTTTCTTGATATAAGGTCGCTTGCGCAAGACTTCATTTTCAAAGTAGGGTGTAAACGAGAAGTCTTTCATAGTCCCAAGTTCAGTTCCCACCATATTTCAATCGCATCGCAACCTGTCGGCTGTTTACCCTTCACCCTCGCCTGTTTGCGGGTTAATATAGAGCGGCTTAGGTATGCTCCTTCCGCTGCTTACGGCGGTCTTGAAGATGTCCAATGAACATCAGAAGCAATACCATAAACAGCCCGAATCCTCCCAAGAACGCTAATGTAGTATAGTAATCCACTTCCTATCCTCTCTGAAGAAAATACCCCGCAATTAAAATTAAAGTCATGGATAAGATTGATATCATGTAAGAAGTCAAGTTCAGGCTTAATTCAAAGAGTCTCCCTGCAGCCAGACCACCAAACATGATAGTGAAAACGATCTTGATAATAGATGTAATATAATCCCGCTGTTTCTCATTCATTAAATAGCCTTCCAATCCCTTCTGGCTTCAATCGCATCGCAACCTGTCGGCTGCTTCCCCTTCACCGCCGTTAGGCCAAGCCATCTTAGAACTTCGGCTTCAATCCAGCCTGCTTGCAGATCTCGTTAGCAGTTATTCTATCAAATGTTTTATGTCGCTTGACTGGTATTGTCTCCACCCCATTGTGATATATGCTGTGATTCCTACCCTCTCGCAATAGAGAGAAGTCATTCTCTTCCAAATATCGCACTAAATCTCTTCGTTTAACAGGCACATTAACTTACTACGACCGGCATCGGTTCGAAGAGAGCTGATCCTCTGGGAAGCTCCCTGTTCAAATCCTTATACGCCAGCATCATCTCATTCAACGCATCTCGCAAGCTCTCTCGAGCATCATCCAAGTCCCTGCCTTCCGTGACAACTTCGGGCCATTCTATTAGCTGCCCCAGGTAGCCACTCTCAGTTCTCACATATCTGGCTGTGTAATTTTCAATCTTTTCCATTTTAACCTAACTCGGATTTTCGTTCCCGCCGGGTTTCAATCGCATCGCAACCTGTCGGCTGCTTCTCCTTCACCACGCATGTTTGCGGGTTTTAATCGTAATAGGCTTTCAAGAACTCATCACGGCTAATGCCCGCTTGTGTGCAAATCGTTCTGAGCGTTGATCCCTTAATCCGGGGATGATTGGGCATTGTTAAAGGGGTTTCAGTTCCATCCTCATAGATCCGCCGCATCGCCACATGCTCTGCTTCCTCCACCAATTGGAATCCCAATCGTTCAAATGCTCTGATTACTTTCCTTTTCGGTGCGTCAACAGGAAATTTCACATCATGCTTCTACTTCGGTGTCGGCAATATACGCCTCCAGCACAGGAGGATCAACCAGCAGAACGTCAGGACCGAATGTCTCCATATGAAATCTGATCGCCGATTTTATATCTGAAAGAGCATCATCGTAAGTGTCGCCCTGACCAACGACTACCCCCTTTATACCCAGTGGGTAGGCAACATAGCCATCAGGATGCTTCTCAACAATTATTTTAAGATTTTTCATGTATTCTTATAAGACTGTCTCGGTATGTTCCCGCCGGGTTTCAAGCGCAGCATAGTCTGGTAAATTCCTGAATTCCAGCCCCTGCTTTCCCCTGCCTTCGCAGGGACAGGCGCAGGGACATGCCTTCGCTGGAATGATGATGAACCTTGTGGAGAATACCGGGTTTGAACCGGTGACCTCCGGCTTGCAAAGCCGGCGCTCTCCCATCTGAGCTAATTCCCCGCGTCATCTGAGGGGAGAGTAACGCGGGGATTGTACTCGGTACTCGGGCCCGGTTACGCGCCCCGCCCGACCCGGTGGGCCTGACAAGACTCGAACTTGTGACCTCACGCTTATCAGGCGTGCGCTCTAACCACCTGAGCTACAGGCCCATAGAAATTAAAAATGAAAAATTATAAATCAGAAAAAACGCCAACAAACGAAATCAGTCGCTCATATTTTTAATTTTTAATTGACAACTTTTAATTTTTAATTGACAACGCGCGCGGCGGGGTCGGCCGATGTTCGACCTGAGGGCGGGCCAGGCTCCCTTTTCAGGGTCTTTCCCGTCCTTTAACTCCAGAAAGGAGGTGATCCAGCCGCACCTTCCGGTACGGCTACCTTGTTACGACTTCACCCCAGTCACCGATCTCACCTTCGGCGCCTGCCTCCTTGCGGTTGGCACGGCGACTTCGGGTGCTACCGGCTCCCATGGTGTGACGGGCGGTGTGTACAAGGCCCGGGAACGTATTCACCGCTGCCTGCTGATCAGCGATTACTAGCGATTCCAACTTCATGCAGTCGAGTTGCAGACTGCAATCCGAACTGGGGGCGGTTTTTTGGGATTAGCTCCACCTCGCGGCATCGCAACCCTCTGTACCGCCCATTGTAGCACGTGTGTAGCCCTGGCCGTAAGGGCCATGAGGACTTGACGTCATCCCCACCTTCCTCCCCGTTAACCGGGGCAGTCCCGTTAGAGTTCCCAGCACCCCGAAGGGCCTGATGGCAACTAACGGTAAGGGTTGCGCTCGTTGCGGGACTTAACCCAACATCTCACGACACGAGCTGACGACAGCCATGCAGCACCTCTGCAGCACCCTCGAAGGAGTCCGGCTTTCACCGGATGTGCAGCTGCACTTCCAGGCCAGGTAAGGTTCTTCGCGTTGCATCGAATTAAACCACATGCTCCACCGCTTGTGCGGGCCCCCGTCAATTCCTTTGAGTTTCAACCTTGCGATCGTACTCCCCAGGCGGGGCACTTAATGCGTTAACTGCGGCACCGGAGGGGTCGAAATCCCCCGACACCTAGTGCCCATCGTTTACGGCGTAGACTACCAGGGTATCTAATCCTGTTTGCTCCCTACGCTTTCGCGCCTCAGCGTCAGTGTCAGGCCAGGAAGCCGCCTTCGCTACGGGTGTTCCTCCCGATATCTGCGCATTCCACCGCTACACCGGGAATTCCACTTCCCTCTCCTGCACTCAAGAACGGCAGTATCGAGGGCAATCTGCAGGTTGAGCCTGCACCTTTCACCACCGACTGACCGTTCCGCCTACACGCCCTTTACGCCCAGTGAATCCGGACAACGCTTGCTCCCCCCGTATTACCGCGGCTGCTGGCACGGAGTTAGCCGGAGCTTTCTTCAGAGGTACCGTCTCTCCCGCCGTAGCGGGCATTCTTCCCTCTGGACAGAGCTTTACACCCCGAAGGGCTTCGTCGCTCACGCGGCGTCGCTGCGTCAGGCTTTCGCCCATTGCGCAATATTCCTCACTGCTGCCTCCCGTAGGAGTCTGGGCCGTATCTCAGTCCCAGTGTGGCTGATCATCCTCTCAGACCAGCTACCCATCGCAGCCTTGGTGAGCCGTTACCTCACCAACAAGCTAATAGGTCGCAGGCCCATCCCCGAGCGCCCGAAGGCTTTGATTCCAATGACATGCGTCATCGGAATCGCATGCGGTATTAGACCCGGTTTCCCGGGCTTGTCCCCCACTCGAGGGCAGGTTGCCTACGTGATACTCACCCGTCCGCCACGCTAATAGGCCGGCCGAAACCAACCGTTCACGTTCGACTTGCATGTGTTAGGCGCGCCGCTAGCGTTCGTCCTGAGCCAGGATCAAACTCTCCGTTGTAAAGATATATAAAGCATGTATCTTCGCAGTCAGGCATCGACTTTGCCCGACCGCGCGCGTCTGTCAAAGAGCCGCCTTCCAAGTCGGGATGCCGGCACAAGGGCCCGCAACCCTCCCGTTCAGGCAAACCTCAATATAATACTAATAACCCCCCTTGTCAAGGGGGGTGCCGTGGAAATACAATATTTCGCTGACGGGTGGCCCGGGTTGCTCGCAACCCGGGTTTCACATCTCAAATCGGGCCCACAGGTTGAACATGGACTCCCGCTGCGTCGAACCAGCCGACCACGTTGCGGGTCGTATTCCCGGTGCCGATATGCAGAGGTTGACCTAACCCACCAACCGCACCATTGGCATCAATGTTTCCAGCATTGTCCTGAGTTCCCACTACAAGCGGGGGGTGAACCTCAACCAGATTATCTGGGTCCCGCGGATTGCCGATGATGACCGACCCGGTTTCCTCGTTCTCGCCAACTCTCAAGTCGGTTCCAGGGTCCTCGACGGCTACGTGCAGAATGGCGTCGGGATCTCTTCTGAGAACCAACCCACCTGCAGCCATAACCCGCCCATTAACTGTTAGGTTGGTGAGGGCGGTCACAAGGCCGCCGACGGAAAGAGTCTCGCCTAACGGCGACTCCATGTTCTGACCAGCGTGCGGGATGTTACCTTGATTACCCCAAGCCATTTTCTAACTCCTTTCCTTTTAGTTGTTGTTATATGCGAAGGGTCCACCATATACACCGATATCCGACCTTGAACGATCTAGGTCAAGAATTGATGGATCTCCAGCGTCAATAGCGGGAGAGTCGTTTGATAAATGATAGGTCCCTTCAATAAAAAGAGGATCGCCCTCTATATCATTTGGACTTGCCTCAAGTCTATAATAATCTGAAGAATCGTTTTGCCAGAACAAACTCCACCCATAATCTAATGTAGTATTCCAATATCGATAATTCATTATCCCATAGGCGTTATTTACAAAAATAGAATTTCTAATCTTTCCGTTAGAATATGCTAAACCTATACCCCCAACTTGACAGCCATCAAAAATGCAATTAAAAATATTAGTATTTGAATCATCCATCCAAACACCATATTGAGGATTATCTTTGAATATGGAGTTGTAAATGCTTACTCGACTCGGATTTAAAACATTAATGCCGTGCCATTCAGTAATGAATGTAAATCCACGAATGATTGTGCCTAAACCCTCTCCTTCCCAACATAAGATTCCAACACCAAATTTCCGACCATCAATAGTAGTATGTTCAGGACCTTCCTCACTCTCCAATCTAATATTTTTACCCATTAAACGCAACCCCTCCCTATAAGTTCCCGGTCTTACCCTGACCGTATCTCCGTCTTCAGAAGCGTTAATCGCCTCCTGAATCGTCTCATAATCATCCGGCACCCAGATGAGGCGGGGGCGGCGGTTCCAGACTTGGAGCAGCACTGCCGGGGCCGAGCCGATGTTGCCCGATCGATCCCAGGCGCGAACCTCTATGAAATATGAGCCGTCCTCAACCGAATCTGTAGCCCAGAAGACCGAGTATCCCACCTCCGGATGCCCCGGCAGCGTGAATCCATCCGGGCTGCGGCCGTTGATGAAGAACATAACGGAGTCCACCGCGTCGTCGTCCAGAGCGTCGCAGCGCAGCTCGACGGTTCCCTCGACCTCGGAGCCCGGCTCCGGCGACCGCCAGGCCACAGCCGGCGGGGTGTGGTCGTCGGGCGGAGGACCTTCGTAGTTCTTCACACGCACCAGCAGCGCCGGGCTGATCCCCACATTCCCTGCAGCGTCCCAGGCGCGCGTCTCCCAGATATAAACGCCGTCAGAATCGGCGCAGGTGTCCCAGAGGTAGGTCAGGGTGTCCTGAACAACCGACGCCACGATTCTTCCCCCCCTGCGAAGTGGGGGGGGAGTAAGGGGGGGTGACTCTCCCCACAGACGATACCGACCCCCTCTTTGTCCCTCCCCCCGGCTTTCGCCGGGGCAGGCTCTACTGGCATAAGTGGGAAATGTTACAACCACCGCACCGTTCTTCAGCAATCGGGCAGAGTCCACCCCGCTCTCGTCATAGACCCTGACCTGCATCCTTACCGTATCCTGAAGGGTGCTGCCCGGCTCAGGGGCTGTCCACCAGACATCGGGTGGAGTCAGATCCGGCGGCGGCTCCGGGTTGTTCCTCACAATCACCAATAGTGACGGACTTGTCCCCATATTCCCCGCCTCATCCCAGGCGCGCACCTCCAGCAGATAAACACCGTCGGAATCGGCGGCGGTCTCCCATATGAGCTGGTAATCGAGCTCCGGATGACCCGACAGGTAGAACTCCGGCGGCGAGAAGCCGTTCTTATAGACCCGGACGCTGTCCACCCCAATGTCGTCCAGTATCTGGAAGCGCAGCTGAACCGTGCCCTCGACCTCCGAGCCCGGTTCCGGCGATACCCAGGCGGTCAGTGGTGGTGTCCTGTCTTCTGGCGGTGGGTCGGGGTTGTTCTTCACCAGAACCAGCAGCGCCGGGCTGACCACCAATCTGCCGGCAACATCCCAAGCCCTAATCTCGAGGATATAGACCCCGTCCGAGTCGGCGGCGGTATCCCACAGAAGGCGATAATCCTCCTCCGGATGACCCGGCAGATAGAATTCGGGCGGGGTGCAGCCGTTCTTGAAGACACGGACGGAGTCCATGCCGACACCCTCACTTATCCGGAAGCGCAATTCGACCTCCCCCGACAGTTCACCGCCCGGCCGGGGTGAAAGCCACTCGATGGTCGAAGGATGGCGGTTGACAACCCTGACCACCAACGCCGGGCTGATACCCACATTGCCCGCCACATCCCAGGCCCGCACCTCGAGGATAAAGTCGCCATCATCGACCTCGCGGGTGTCCCAGGTTACGGTGTATAGGGTGTCTTCGCTGGCGGGTATGCTCCAGTCGGGTGGGGAGAAGCCGTTGCGGTAGATGTTCAGTCGGCTGATGCCGCCTTCATCGTAGGCAGTGAAGGTGAGTTCGACGGTTTCGTTGAGTTCAGCGCCGCTCTCAGGCGCGATCCATTCAAGACGAGGCGCAAGGTGGTCCACCGGCGGCGCGACCACCGTCTTCTCCTCGGTGCAGCCGCTTAACCAGCAGGCAGCCGCCACTATAGCCAACGCTGTCTTCATGAATGTCCTGGAAATATCCATTGCTAACCTCCCGGATCACTTGACAGAAATAACTGCCTATCTCTCTGATATTCCATAATA
>MWJR01000239.1 GCA_002127415.1 Calditrichaeota bacterium AABM5.125.24 | reverse complement strand
CTGTTAGACCGGGCGAACGCGGCACTCTGAACTGCTTGTGTTGTATGGGTCGCCGCAAGTCACAGTCTATAAGCATAGTTCGCTGTCCGGACATCGCAAAACTTATCGCCAGATTGGCGGAGGTCAGCGACTTCCCTTCACCTACACCGGGACCCGATATCACTAATGAATCAAGTTTTTCATCGGGATAAGCAAAGAGTATATTGGTTTTAAGACTTCGATATGCTTCAGCTACCGGGTCTTTGGGAGTGAAGGAGGTCAGTAGCAGGGATTGCCGGGAGTTGTCATCATCTTCAGGCAACTCGCTGGAAACATGTCCGTGATTATTGTCAGCCACTTTCCGGATAACAGGAATATAACCGAGTACACTCAGTTTTAGACCACGGCGCACATCATCAGCGCTCTTAATGGAGTTGTCCATTATTTCAACTACGTAACAGATACCTGTCCCGAGAAACAGACCCAGCATAATACTTACGACAAGATATATGACCGCGTGGGAAGGCTCCGGTTCTTCAGGAAGATAAGGTGGGTCGATGACTTTTATGCCACCGGTTTCAGAGGCAGCCTGTATTCGCGTCTCCTCACGCCCCTCGAGCAATATGTTGAAGGTGTTTTTGTAAACCTCTTTTGAACGTGTCAATCGGGCATATGTGATGGCGCTCTCCAGTATATCAGGATGATTGTCGCGAAAGCGCCTGATGCTTTCCTTTAGAAATAATAGGCGATTTCGCAAAGATACCAAGGTTAACTCAGAATTCGTGCGAGCCTCGATTAAAGTCTCCAGGAGACTAATGCGCTGCTGCTTGAGTTTTGGGTTGGTTGCCTGTAAAGCGGAAACAGCGGCGATCAGGTCGTTGCGCACCTTTTCGAGTTGCACTCTTACCAGGTCAATACGAGGACTCTGCGGATTGGTGACCAGCAGATTGTCGAGTTCCTTCTGAAGTTCCTCAATCTTAGCTTTGTGGACTTGAATTTGGGGGGTATCTTTGCCACCCAATTCCTGAGTAGTTTTCGTGACCAGATTCTGAAATTTCTCACCATAACTGTTGTAGTTCATCTGTTCCATAGCGATGGCGATTTCGGTCTCACTCCGCTGTTTTTCCAGGTCGTAGAGCTTGCCCCAGACACCGCGATCGAGGTCGCCGGGATCCATCTCGTTGGCTTCCTGGAACTCCTGGATTTCACGCTCAATCTCCTCAATCTGATCACTGATGACTTGAAGCTGTTGGTCGAGAAAATCGAGGGTTGAACTATGTTCCTCAAGTTGAATTTCACGTGACCGTTCCGTAAGAACAGCTACTGCGTGATGCACCAGAAGGAAAGCTGATTCTGCGAACGGCGCCCTCGAATCAAGGTCCACAAACATATTATTCTTCTGAATGCTGAAATCCAATTGTCGGTTAATGGCATCGCTTACATCCAAATCTCCGGTTGGTATAAATCCAGCTTCGTTGAGTGATTCAGCCAGACGCTTACTATAGAGCACACTATTTAGAATCGAGAGAAAAATATATTGCTGTTGCACTGACATACTGGATGGATTTAAGGGTATATAAGGACTAATGCTGGTCTGTTCAACTGGTATCAGCATTATTGTGGCTCTTGAGACATAAACCGCCGGTCTGATCCTGGTATATATTATTCCTGCGCCGGCGACACCTGCGAAGGTGATAACAAGCAGCAGATAATGCTTTATAATCACACCTGCCAGCCAATTAAAGAAGGCACGGACACCCGGTCCATGCGGATTGCTGTAGAATTCTGAACTAATGCTTGATTGGTTCATAATCAATCCAGACGGATATAGATGACATATAAGGCGACTAATACGTAGATGTCGCGAACTAAATCTCTCATATTATCCAGGCTAAGGACAGTGTTTTTTCCCGGAACCACTACTACATCGCCGCCCGCTACCAGGGGAATACGGTCAAATTCCTCGCTATCAATCAACCTTTTGAGATTGATCTCGAAGCTCTCCGATGTTCCCGGCGCAATTCGGTGGATTAACTTAACCTTTTTCAGATTGGCGTTATCTGTAGCCCCACCCGCCATCAGGATTGACTGCAACAGGGTAGACTGCGGCAATGGGATGTATTCACCGGGCTTTACAACCTCGCCAAGGACCAGAACATAAGCATCTGTCCCTACCCCGGGGACAACGACAATATCCCCTTCCTTGAGACGCGGCAACTTACTCAAGTCCCCGGTAAGCATAAACATACTAACGTCAGCCTGCAATTCCTCCCAGGCGCGTGAAGCATTGCCGGCAGGACGCAAAACCTTAACTTCACTGAGGTCCGCGAGTGGGGTAGCGCCGCCTGCCAGAGATATTGCGGACTGAACGTCCAGATCCACGGGAACCTCGATAACGCCAGGTGTTCGAACCTGTCCTAAAACCTGCACCTTCACCGTATAATATTCCAGTATCTCAACCAGAACGGCAGGATTCTCGAGATACTTCTGAAGTAACTGGAGCAATGCGGTTTGAAGCTCGACCGGGGAAAGCCCGATCACCGGGACATCCTGAAAGTAAGGATACAGGATCGTGCCGTTATCCTCGACTCTCACCTGTCGATTGAAGGAGGGGTAACCTATGACCGTTATACCAAGGTAATCCCCTTTCTGGATTTTCGGTTGGGCATAGACTGCCGAGGTTGCAATCAGCAGAATCAGCCCCACAGTGTTGATGCATCCCTGCCGTGGAAGACGAATTGGCAAGAAACTCCGCCGGTTTGAAGTATGAGGTGTCATTATAGCTGCATAACAGAAGGTTGTTTGAATATGTTATTTGATGTTATAAATGGGGGTGGATTATTGTGCACATTCGCTCAGGGGGACAGGTCTCCGAACCTGTCCCTGTGAATACTCCAACAGTTGATGGACGGCTACGGAGCCCCGTCCTCCTTCAAAGTGAATCGATTTGGCGTCTACTATAAAGTGCCCTGATTATACAGAGCGTCACAAATAATTGCGCATAATCTCTGTCGTCGTTCCAGCGAAAGCATGTCCCCGCGGAAGCAGGGGCTGGAACCCAGAAAAGGCGCAACATTTTGTCCATATAGGACCTGGATTCCGGCTTTCGCCGGAATGATGAGTTAATGAATGCGCATCGACACTGGGCATAGAACGAAGATTCCCGGACCTCCGTGGCACTGAGCGAGAAAACCCCGCAGGGTTCCTTTTCAGCGAGCGTTCGATCAGTATTATAAGTAAATCTCTTGACTTACAGATTTGACGGATTAGATCAGAGCGGAAATATTTCAACGATTGTTATTATTTCCTGTGACGCATATCACTTCCCTTGCAGACCATCGGCTTTCAGCAGCATCCTGATTGTCGGTGGCACATTGACGAGGTGGTAATCCAGCATGGATAGTTAAAGTCTTATCCACAAACGCTCGCTGTTCTATTGCTAATCAACAGTCTGAAGGTTAGTTTGTATTGGAGTTTAACATTCCCGTCAATGGTAAGTCGTTTGAATCTTCCCGTAATATCAGGACTTCACCGGCAGTCAACCATCTCGGCGCTGTTAATCCTATTCCTGTCCCCATGCAGTCACATCACCCTTGCCGGGGAGGCGGTGCCTGATGAGACAGTACCGCCCTACCATTGGATTACTAAAGTGGCGATCTTACTTGTTGATGCTGGAGTAATCGACCTTGATCTATCTTCTCGCCCGTTCACTCGAGGCGAACTCGCAATAACGGTAGCCAAAGCAGCTAATTATAAGCATTCTACATCCACTTATGCAAGCTGTTTGCTCACCAAACTGGAAGGAGAGCTTAAATCGGAGATCGAAGAGCTCAAGAGCTCTTACGAATCGGTCGAGCGGGAGAAGCAGGTTGTTGGTAAGATATTAAATGCCAAGGGTTTCGACACTCCCTGGTTGTGGCGCGCTGGAGCCTACCTTAGCACGGATTTCACCGTCAAAGATGAAGACGGTTTTGATATTGAAGGAATTGCTGTATCCAAGGTCGGGGTAAGGCCCTTACCAGCTGTTTATGCATACAACGGAAGCCGCTTCGACAGCTATTTAAGCTCTGATACGAGCTATGAAGGCAAGGCATGGGGGGGAATGGCGGGATACGTCGAACAAGCGTATCTGACGCTTAGATATAAGAGGTTATCCGGCTGGATCGGGCGCAACTGGTTGCGGTTCGGTCCAGGGCGCACCGGAGCGCTCCTCCTGAGCGACAATTCCCGTCCGTTCACCGGGATCCACTTGGCATTGGATATGAACCCTGTGATTTACAGGTGGGGAGCCTTTGAGCTCGATAAAAGATGGGATCTGAACAGGTATATGTCAGTGCATCGCCTGGAGTGGAAGATCGGGGGAAACATATCGATCGCAGTATCGGAGATGATGATTTATGCAGGAGCGGCGCGAAGCTGGGAGTTGAAGCTTCTGAATCCTATAGCTGTGTGGCAATTTGAACAATATGCGGAAACAGAGGGTAACGGCATCTTCAGCGCCGACCTAAGCTGGCGAGCCGTTCGCAACCTGACCATAGGTGCAGAATTTATGGTGGACGATATACAGATAGAAAAGGAGACCTCCAAGGACCTGGAACCGAACGAAATCGGTGGATTGATAACAGCGGTCTGGTCGGACCCGGTCGGCATTCCAGGATCGAGGTGGACCTTTGAAGCGGCAGCGATCACACAGAGAACCTATAACTCGCTGCACACCGGTGAAAAGGGACTGCATTATCTGAGACCGATTGGCTGGCGCGGAGGCAACGACGTTATCGACTGGTATCTCCGCTGGGACCACGTCCCCGAATCAAGGGTGATTGCAGGATGGGATATCGAATATGAATGCAAGGGCGAGAACCGGATTTCCGCACCATTTGATACAACCTATCGCAGTCACACGGTGGAAGAGGGCTATAGTGAACCATTTCCGACCGGGACGGTGAGACGGACGCTGAGGATAGGTATCGACGGGATGTATCAACCTCGACCTCAGACATTAATAGAACTGAGAGCGAGCAGATGGTTTGCCAAAAACGCCGCCCACATCGATGGATTGAAGGATGACGGCTGGCTGGTGCGTTTACGTCTGGTGTTAAACGTTGACGCTTCCAGGTATGTTAAAGGAAGGTAATCCATGCGAAATAATCAGAACTGGAAGTATACGAAGGATTTCTCCGCTGAGGGCCACAGCCAGATCAACGCCAGGGTTACCATCAGATACACTGCTGACTGCTGTAATCGATTCATACGGTCCATCCACCCGGATATGCCATTCATACGATACGATATGGCATGCAATACAACAAATGCACCGAGAAGCATCACGGCCTTGAAAGGGTTGGCTTTGGCAAGCCCCCAGGTTCCGAACTTAAATGTGAAATCGAAGACGATAAATTTCTTTGCGGTGTAAATAATATCGGGCAAACTGTGGACACGGAAAAATATATAACCGAGCAATATCACATACATAGTCACCCCCCATCGAACAATATCCAGTATCTTTTTTCTCCATTTGTCAATAGGTGTTAACGCTTCCCCGGCTCTTCTTCCTCGTCCAATCCTGTTCCACCCGGTGAGCCATTCAATGACAAGCACAGTGCCTAAGTAGGCTCCGAAGAGAGCGAAATTCCAGCCGGCGCCGTGCCAAAGCCCGCATAAAACCATAGTTATCATCAGATTACGGTAAGCAAGCAGGAGGTTGGTTCGACTGCCGGGCAGCGACCCGTATAAATAGTCCCTCAGCCAGGTTGACAACGTAATATGCCAGCGTTGCCATAATTCGGTTATGCTCTTCGATAGGTAAGGGAAGTTGAAGTTTATTGGTATGTCGTAGCCGAACATCCGCCCCAGACCTCTCGCAATATCGCTGTATCCAGCAAAGTCACAGTAGATCTGAACTGCAAAGGTGATGAGACCAACCCAGATTACCGGACTCGGCAGCCCCTGAGGCGAATTGAGTATCGAATCAGCCAGCGGCGATATATTATCCGCGATGACCAGTTTTTTAACCAGACCGCTTAACACGAGATGAAATCCGGCCCGAAGATTTTCCGGCCTCAGGTTGACTACTTTGTAGAGCTGGGGCAGGAATTGGGTGCTGCGCAGAATAGGACCGGCAACAAGCTGCGGGAAAAAGGCAACATACAGCGCAAATCGCGCCAGAGACCGCTCCGGTTTCTGCTTGCCGCGGAAGACATCTATGGTATAGCTCATCGACTGGAAGGTATAGAATGAGATACCTATGGGAAGGAGAACGTGCAGCGTCGGGAGTTGAGTACTCCCACCACTCGACAGGATAGCCTGATTAATGGAGTCGGTGAAGAAATCGAAATACTTAAAGGTGCTCAAAAGTCCCAAATTTGCCACACAACTCAGTGTAAGAAGCCTGACGCGAGCGCCCCGATTATCGGTTCTGCCCAGAGCATTTCCAACGAAGTAATCGATCAGGGTGGAAAAGACGATCAGAAATATATAAGCCGGATTCCACCACATATAGAAGATATAGCTCGCAGCCAGTAGAAACACCAGTTGCAGTGTGTGGGTGCGGATCAGCGCAATTCCTACCAGCACTGATAGAATCAGGACCAGAAATTCGGGTGTCTGAAATAACATTTATTAATCTGCAGCGGCGAGTAACGTGCCATGTATCGCATCCCCCAGAACTTCCGACCATAATATCCTGCCGGACTCGAATGGGTGCCCATAGTCTGCGAAGTATTCTTCAGGCAGCAGATTTGAATTGTTGAAGAAACGTATATTGTTTTGTCCTGCCAGGTCCGTCAGCGAGTTCTCAACCTGGTTCTTCAGTCCCTGGTCGATGTCTGTGGATAGCAACGGATTAACCGGCGTCAGAACGATTACAACCTTCACACCGGCCTCCCGGAAATAATCGATTATCCCCTGCATTATCCTCACCTCAATCGCCATATCCTCAGGGGTTTGCACCTTTACATCCATCAACTTTCCTCGAATCCAGCGCTTTGTTGCTGTCAATGAAATGCGTTCGCGACGAACCCAGGGAGCCTTGAAGTTCGTGGTATAACCTTCATATCTCAGATCCGGGCGGGATACCTCACGCATATACATATCGAAAGCGCCGATAGGAAATATGCGGAAGGTCAACAGATGGAGTAATCTGAGTTTGTGGAGTGTTTTATACTCCCTTTCAGAAAGGTATGCCCCGATCACGTTCAACTCGGATCCGGGAACGAATTCCCACCAACCGGCGATTGCCAGACCGTCTTCTGGAATAGATGCCAGTCCCGTGATACCTGCCAGGTCGGCGCAGAGCACAATAAGAGAGGGGCGAATCCTCTTTAGAGAAGGAGCCAACAGCAGCCATTGCGGAGGACCGGCGCCCATCAAGGCAAGGTTGTAACTCTCCAATCCATGTGGCAACGTCCTGTCGATTATATCACAGTCGATCCCTTCCAGCAGGACGCTCGAACCCAGAAAATAGACGTCGCCATAATTCTTTTCCGCTGATTGCCGGTCGAGAAACTTCTTCACCTCTACCATCCGCTCGCGAGTCACAGGCATAACCCGACCCTGAACCACTATGAAATAGATCGAGAGGAAAAAGAGTCCTCCCGCCGCCAGCGCCATCAGAGGGATATCGAATATCCTTAGGATGGCGCGGAAGTTTTCCCGTGTCCGCATTTTACTTTCTAACATTTCAGAAATGGATTGGTTGGACTGTCTGAATCGAGAATTCTAATGACTAACATTCTTCCTCCCATCTAAAGTCGCGACCAACAAGCTCATATAGCCTTTGGTTGTGGGGTTCGAAAAATACATAGAGCTTCTCCTTTGTAACAGGATCCATCGGAGGATATTGGGCTATGTTGTAATCTCTTGAGTATGGCACCTTCCATTCCGGCAGCCCCAGAGAATCGAATACTCTCCTGTAGGTAACTTCGGGATGGCTTTTATAATCTTCGCTTTTCAGAATCAAGATTTCACTTAAGGTAAAGATTTTCAACCAGCAAGCAAGTTGATTGGCATAGATCCCACGAGTAATGTATGAATACCTGATACGATTTCTGCTATAGTAGTTCTCATCGTTTAACAGTTTTTCGTATTCACCATTCAGTCGCTCTGCTTCTTGTTCCACAGCATCGGCGAAGGAAAGCTTCTCGCCCCAGTATCTGACCGAGTGATAATAGTGGGAATAGGCTCTGTCGACCGGGTTTCTCAACATCAGGATCAGTCTTACATCAGGTAAAAGCCCCTTTATACGCCGCGGAGCGTGAGGATCAAAAATATAGGATGGGCTTGCTTCACCGGTGATGACACGGCCCCCCTGCGACTCTCCGGCAAGATCCATTCCCTGCTTTGAGGGAAAATGAGCCCTATACCAGTATTCGCCCTTCCGGTAGTTAATATCGAAATATCTGATCTCCTTGAACAGGGATGGCATTACGCACGGATGGGAAACCAGATTGTTATAAAGAGACGTGGTTCCGCACCTCTGACCACCGATGATCAGGAAATCGGGAAGAATTCTGCCCGCGCTCGTTGGCATCCGCCATAACAGCAGTCCGCTTTTTATCGCCTTGCGGACCACCACCGGAGGATTTGCAGCATTGAACGACTTTCTTATTGCAAGCGACAGGCTCATTTCCACGGCAGGCGATTTCTGATTTTTTGTATCACTTCCACATCCTCTCTATCCAGACCCAACATCATAAGGATCCCGATGAACACCACCGAGCCAAGCACTGCGGTGGTGATCAGTGACAGAATCGGGGCAGGCGAAAGAACCGCCCTCCACAAAATTAATACTAATGTGCTGGCTGCGGCGGCGATGATCCCTTTCAAATAACGCCTGTCATAGGGCCACATCTTAAGACAGGTCTTAACCTGCCATAATCCGCCAATCATCAGCGAACCCATCGAAAAACCTGTAGCCAGCGCAGCGCCCGAAATTCCGAATATCGGGATCAGGAGATAATTCAGAATAACATTAATCAGAACCGTGATCGCCGACAGGACAAGCCAGCGATTCTGGTGTCCGGTTATAATCAGAAGAAGACCCACGTTTCCCGGTGCAATCATAATCAGATGTGCTGCCAGAAGGATCAGTATCGCTGGAGCTCCTGCCGTATAATCCATTCCATAAGCGAGATGCATTACATCCCTCGTCACAAACGCTACTGCAAGAAAAAAGGCCAGACCGGCATACAAACCCCATTTTGTGCTTACTCTATACAAATTGTTGAGCCTATCATGGTCGCCCTGCACAAAGAGCTTTGCAGCCATCGGGATGAACATCGTGCCGAAGATGGCGGACATAATCAACAGCAGGTTCGATATCTGCGAAGCGGCGGTGTAAATACCTGCCGCTTCCGAGGGGAGGAAATATCCTATGAACAACCTATCAAGCCATGCATTGATCTTTACCAGCATACCCGCCATAGAAGCAGGCAGGGAGAACAGGAGCAGCTGGAACACCAGAAAAGGCTGCCTTAACTTAAGTGAGAAGCTCTCATGGTATATCCGGGACAACTGGATTAATCCATACGCCAGACCGACAAAATACGACAAGCCTACCGCCAGCAAAGCGCCGTGCAGTCCGTAATCTGAAAATTTTACCAGCAGGAAGATTAACAGCAGGTTAACAGCAGGCTGAGCGATTCTTTCTGCCAGCATACCATAGTGCATTAGCTGCGTGACCCGCGATGCAGCAGCGCTGACCCTTAGCCCGGCGATGAGAATCAGAAAAACGGCGAAATACCTGATAACAACCGTCAGGTCCGGCTTGGAGAACAACTCGAATGCAATTGCAGGAGCCCAGAAATAAAGTGCCAACCCGAATAATAACCCCGATGCCATCGTCATCCCGATAGACTGCCAGAGCACACCTTTTAACCCGGCCGGGTCTTCAGGCCAGTATCTGGCGCCGAAGCGCTGAACACCTTTATCCAGACCCATGGTCGACACAATCCCCGTCAACCGGAATACGGTCCAACCGATAGCGTATAGTCCGTAATCATGTGGTC